>DATAYX010000026.1:0-7691 GCA_036272355.1 Acidimicrobiales bacterium | reverse complement strand
GTCATGGCGACCGCGTGCGTGAAGGTCATCGGGGTCTTGCCCTCGCCTCTGGTTTCTATGTCTCTGCTCACAGACCCGATGCTACGTTCCCGCCATGCCCGCTGATACGTCACTGCGTGACCGGCGGAGTCGACTGCTTGCCCAACCAGGGCTGATGGGCGAGGAGTTCTGCCGCAGCTACGCCGCCGAAGCCGACGCCTGGCTCTCGGAGCTCGCGGATCGGGCGACTGGAGAGAACAAGCGGCATCTCGCCCTCGTCGCGGTCGGCGGTTACGGACGGAGCTCGCTCTGCCCCTACAGCGACCTCGATGTGGTGCTCGTCCACAGTGGCTATCGAGACGTCAAAGAGGTGGCCGACGGCATCTGGTACCCCGTTTGGGACGAGGGTGTGCACCTGGACCATTCGGTGCGCCGGCCCGCCGAGGTGCTCAGCGCCGCGGCCGGGGACCTACGCGTGGCCCTCGGTCTGCTCGATGCGCGCGTCGTCTGGGGCGACCGCAGGCTCGCCGAGCCCCTCATCGAGAAGGCCAAGACTGCCTGGCGCGAGAAGCTCGGCACCCAGTACCTCCCCGTCATCGAGGTCCAGATGGCGGAGCGCCGCGCCACCGCCGGTGACGTCGCGTTCCTCCTCGAGCCCGACCTCAAGGAGAGCCACGGCGGTCTCCGCGACGTCAGCGTGCTGCGCGCGCTCTCCGCTTACGCGCCGCTCCTCGCCGATTACGCCGAGCTCTCCTCACTCGATGAGGCCACCGCGCTCCTGACGTCCATCCGTGTCGAGCTGCACCGGATGGCGAACCGCGCGCACGATCGTCTGCTGCTCCAGGACCAGGACCAGGTCGCCGCCGCCCTCGATTTCCCGGACGCCGACGCGCTGATGCTCGCCGTCTCCACGGCCGGACGGCAGATCGCGTGGGTGGCCGACGACGTCTGGCGCCGCCGCAGGCTGTGGGACCCGACTCCCCCGCCCAAGCGCTTCTTGCGCCGCCGCGACCCCGAAGCCGAGGAAGCCGCCGTCCCGATCGACCTCGCTCCCGACTTGATCGAGCTCAACGGCGAGGTCGCGCTCACGTCTTCGGCCCCGGTGTCGGACGACCCGTCGCTCGTGCTGCGCCTCGCGGCCACCGCCGCCGGGATCGACCGCCCGATCGCGCGCGGCTCGCTGCACCGGCTCGCCGACCGCATGCCGCCGCCGGGCAACCCTTGGCCCGACGCCACGAGGGACGCGTTCGTCGCCTTGCTCGCCCTCGGCCGTCCGGCGGTCGACAAGATCGAGTCCCTCGATCAGCACGGCCTCCTCGTCCGCCTCATCCCCGAGTGGTCCGCCGTGCGCAACAAGCCGCAACGCAACGCCTACCACCGCTTCACCGTGGATCGGCACCTGCTCGAGGCCGCCGCACTGGCTGCCGAGCTGACCGACACGGTCGAGCGACCTGACCTCCTCCTCGTCGGCACCCTCCTGCACGACATCGGCAAGGGTTTCCCCGGCGACCACACCGAGGTCGGCATGGAGGTCGTGCACACCGTCGCCACGAGCATGGGCTTCGCGCCCGACGACGTCGAAATCCTCGTCGACTTGGTCCGCTACCACCTCCTCTTGCCGGACACCGCGACCCGTCGCGACCTCGACGACCCCACGACGATCGACCGCGTCGCCCGCGCTGCCGGCAGCCGCTCGACCCTGCACCTGCTCGCCGCGCTCACCGAGGCCGACAGCCGTGCGACCGGGCCATCGGCGTGGGGCGCCTGGAAGGCCGGGCTCGTCGCGGACCTCGTCGAGCGCACCGACAAGGTCCTTCAGGGTGAGGCCGCCGCGCCGGCAGGCCCGGACCTCCTCCTGGCGGCCCACCGCGCGCTGATCGACGAGGTGCGGGACACCGCGCTGCCCTCGGTTTCCCTCCAGCCACCGCGGGTGATCGTCGCCGCACCCGACCGCCCCGGGCTTTTCTCCTCGGTGGCGGGAGCGCTCGCGTTGAACGGGATGGACGTGCGGGCCGCCAACGTGGCGGGCGAGGAGAATGTGGCGGTCGAGGTGTTCACCGTCGAGGTCGCCCACGGCACCTGGCCCGACACCGCCAAGCTCCGCGAGGACCTGGCGGCCGTGCTGACCGACAAACTGGCGCTCGGCGAGCGGCTCTCCGAGCGTGAGCGGGTCTACCCACTCCGCCGCCGTTCGGCGGCCCACCCTCCCGTGATCGAGGTGATGGTCGACAACGACGCCTCCGAGACCGCCACCGTGCTCGAGGTCAGGGCGCCCGACGAGATCGGCCTCCTGCACCGGATCACCCGCGCCCTCTTCAACGCCGGGCTCGACGTGGTCTCAGCCCGGGTTTCAACCCTGGGTGAGATGGTCGTCGACGCCTTCTACGTGCGGGGCTCCGGGGGCCAGAAGTTGACCGACCCGGAACGGCTCAGCGCAGTCACAGCCTCGATTGAGGAGGAAATTGGGCCCTTAGGGCCTGCTGGACCCCGGTAGAATCCCGCTGTCATGAGTTCGGGAGAGCACGCGGCCAAAAGGAAGCGACCACGCACCTGGATCGTGCTGACGATCTGTGCCGTCGCCGTCCTCCTCGCCGCCGGCGGGTTTGTCGCCGTCGACCACATCGGAACGAACGCGGGCGCCAATCCGACGACTCCCCCGCCGGCCCTCGCGGTCACCTCGGTGTCTCCGAGCGGGACCAACGTCGACGCTGGCTCGACCATCTCGGTGCAGTTCTCGACCGCCCTCGCGCCCAATAGTCCGATGCCCACTCTGAGCCCGGCGGTTGCCGGGTCCTGGGCCGTCCTGTCGCCGTCGCTGTTGCAGTACGTGGCGAGCGGGCCGCTCGTGCCGGGCGCAAACGAGACGATCACGGTCCCCGGCGGATCGGGGGGTGTGATCGGTTCGCTGGGCCAACACCTGGCGCAAACCGTGACGACGCAGTTCACCGTGGCGCCGGGTTCGACGCTCCGACTCCAACAACTGCTGGCCGAGCTCGGTTACCTGCCGCTGACGTTCACGCCGGCCGCACCCGTCACGTCGCCGGCGCAACTCGGTAACGACCAGGTCGGCTCGTTCTCTTGGCGCTGGGCCTACCAGCCCTCAGCGCTCACCACGTTGTGGACGCCGGGCACCAACAATGTGATCACTCAGGGCGCGGTGATGAACTTCGAGAATCAGAACGGCTTGAAGACGGATGGTCTCGCTGGCCCGCAGGTCTGGACCGACCTCCTGGCCGACGTCCAGAGCGGCAAGAGCAATGCGCAACCATGGGATTACGTCCTCGTGAGCCAATCGCGGCCCGAGACGGCGACCGTCTACAAGGACGGCGCCGAGGTCTACAGCACACTCGTCAACACCGGCGTTCCCGGCGCCACCACCGACAACGGCACGTGGCCGGTCTTCACCCGCTACACGGTGACGACCATGAGCGGCACCAACCCCGACGGCTCCCACTACAGCGACCCGGGAATCCCCTGGGTGAGCTACTTCCACGGGGGCGATGCCCTCCATGGTTTCGTCCGTGGC
This sequence comes from Acidimicrobiales bacterium, assembly GCA_036272355.1. Taxonomy (GTDB): domain Bacteria; phylum Actinomycetota; class Acidimicrobiia; order Acidimicrobiales; family RAAP-2; genus Bog-473. The sequence continues at coordinate 4,186 of DATAYX010000026.1, read as the reverse complement.
GGCTACGGATATCCCCAGAGTGACGGGTGCGTGGAGATGCCCATCTCGAACGCCGCCGTTGTGTATCCGTTGACACCTCTGGGAACCCTGGTCACCGTCCAGGCGTAAGCCCGGGAGGCCTCCGGCGTTAGCAAGGGGGGCTGACCGGTTGTCCATTCCAGCTGGCCCTAGGCTCTTTTTCCAATGTTGCGACAGGCGGTTTCCATCACAGGCAAGATCCTGATCGGGGCGGGAGTCCTCGTCCTGTTGTTCACCGCGTACCAAATCTGGGGCACGTCGATCCAGGAGTCGCACACCCAGAACGCCCTGCGCAGCACCCTCATCGGTGAGACGAACAACCAGGCGATCCGTCACGCCCTCGCCGAAGCCGCCGCTCTCAACAAGCTGCCGACGGGCCCGCCCGTCACCGCACCTCGCACCGCCGACCCCTCCGAGGGCGAGCCGGTCGGTGACATCCGGATCCCCAAAATCGGGATCAACCAGGTCGTCGTCGAAGGCACCAACACGCCCGACCTGCGCAAGGGTCCCGGCCACTACACCGGGACCCCGCTGCCCGGCCAGAGCGGCAACGCGTCGATCGCGGGCCACCGGACGACGTACGGCCACCCCTTCTACAACCTCGACGGCGTGAAGGTCGGCGATCCCATCGTCTTGACGACCCTGCAAGGCATCTTCGTCTACGACACGACGAAGGCCTGGGTCGTGTCGCCGAGTGACACGACGGTGATCAAGAACGCGTTTGCCAACATCATCACGCTCACGACGTGCAACCCGCGCTTCAGCGCGTCGACCCGGCTCATCGTGCAAGCCCGGCTTGCGCATTCGCAACTCTTCCCGAACTCGGGTCTGCCAGTCGGCCGGCTGCACACCGATCCGAAGAGCGGCGACCTGGCCGGCGACTCGAGCGTCGGGCTCACCCAGACGTTGTTCTGGGGCCTCCTCGTGCTCGTGCTCCTCGGCGCCACCCTCTTTACGGCCTGGCGCTTCCGCCGTCAACGCTGGATGATCTGGGGCGTGGGCGCGGTCGGCATGCTCGTCCTGCTCTGGTTCTTCTTCGGGGCCATCAGCCCGCTCTTGCCCGCCAGCTTCTGACCGCGTGCTGGTCGAGCTCCCGCTAGCCGACCACTTCCGCGGCCTCGCCCTCACGGTCGAGCGCGACGGCGGCGTCATCTACCCCGCCATCTGCCGGGGCGTCGCCGAGGACGCACGCGTGCTCTCGCTCCTCGACGAGACGCCCCTGCCCCAGCGGCGCCCCCTCCTGCTCCTCGCAGCCGTGCACTTCCTCCTTCTGTCGGGTGTGGACCATCCCTTGGCTGGCTATTACGACACGGTGGCCGTCGTACGGGGCACGCCGCTCGACGTTTCTGCGACCGACGTCAGCACCGTCTTCGCCGCCTTCTGCGACGAGCACCGTCGCGAGCTCGAACAGGTCATCGCCACTCGCACCACGCAGACGAACGAGGTCGGCCGATGCAGCGCATTGTTGCCCGGTTTGTGTCACATCGCGTCGCTCTACGAGTGGGGTGTTCCGCTTGCTCTGCTGGACCTCGGTACCTCGGCGGGTTTGAATCTGCTGTTCGACGACTACGCCTATACGTATCGCTCCGCCTCCGACGACGATGTGCGCACCGCGGGGGCAGTGGGTTCGGCCGTCTCGATCGAGTGTTCCGCACGCGACGACGTGAGCTCGCTGCCCGAGCTGCGTGTGCCCCTGATCGGCGAGCGTGTCGGCCTCGATCTCTCCCCACTCGACCCCTTCTCCGACGACGCCGTCCTGTGGCTGCTCGCGTGCCAGTGGCCGGACAATCCGTCCCGCTTCGGACGCCTACGCGCCGCGCTGTCGAATGTGCGCGCCTCGGGCAACCCGCCGCGACTCGAGCAGGGCGACATGGTCACCGACCTGCCCCGCGTGGCGGCCTCGATCGCCGGCACGAGCCCCCTCGTCGTATTTCATTCGTGGGTCGCGGCCTACCTCGGCGAGGATCAGCAGCGGACGCTCGCGGCCGAGGTCCGCGCGCTCGGCGCGGTGCGGCCGGTCCACCACCTCTACTGCGAGACGCCGTTCGAAACGCCGGGACTCCCCACCCCTCCCTCACCCGTGCCGCGTGAAGGACCTGACCTCGCCACCGCGCTCGTCCACATCGGCCCGAGCGGCGAGCCGGAACGGCTGGCCGACACCCATCCGCACGGCTATTGGATCCGCTGGTGGCCGTCTACTCGTCCGGGCCCCACGGAGCATCCCGGCGAGCCGGCACCTGGATCCCCTCCTCGCTGACGCGGCCGGCCGAGCCCACCGACGTCTTGCCGAAGCGGTCTCGGATCGCGTCGACCGCCACCGTCACGTCGTGCCACGACTGCTCGGTCGCCGTCGCGCTCTGATTGGCCTCGGTCAGCCCGTCGCCGAGCTCGAAGGAGAGCTGGTCCACGCCGGACTTCGTGAGCCCGGAGGCACTCACCCCGAGGAGGCGGATCCCCTCGCCGGGGTCGACGCTGGCAAGCAGGGCGGCCGCCACCTGCCCGATGGCGCCGCCGGTCGAGATCGGCCGGCTCAGCGTGTGCGACCGCGAGACCAACGAGAAGTCCTTGAACTTGACCTTGACCGTGACCGTGCGGCACGCCGTCGACTCGCCGCGCAGCATCGTCGCCACAGACTCGGCCATGCGCAAGGCGTTGCGCTCCAACTCGAGGGGGTCGATGAGATCGCGGCTGAAGGTCTCCTCGTGACCCAGCGACTTGTTGGGCCGGTTCGGGTTGACCGGATCCGGATCGTCTCCCCGCGCCAATGCAGCCAGATGGGCGCCGCTTGCTCGGCCGAGCCGCCGCGTCAGCGTGTCGGCGGGCAGCGCGGCCAGGTCCCCCACCGTGCGCACGCCGATGTCGTGGAGCCGCTTGGCGGTCGCGGGACCCACGCCCCACAACGCCTCCACGTTGTGGGCATGGAGGAACTCGAGTTCGTGGTCCGGATCGACGAGGTACACACCGGGTCCCGCCTCCAGCCCGGTGCGGCTGGCCCGCGGCTTGGCCGCCCGGGACGCGAGCTTGGCGAGCATCTTGGAGCGGCCGATACCGACGCTGCAGTCCAGATGCAGATCGTCTCTCACGCGCCGACGCAGCGAGTGGGCGATGTGTTCGGGCGGCCCCAACAGCCTGAGCGCACCGGCCACGTCCATGAACGCCTCGTCCAGCCCGATCGGCTCGACCATGGGGGTCACGTCTTCCAGGATCTTGCGCAGTTCGCCGCTGACCTCTGCGTAGCGGCTATGCCGGCCGGGCAGGAAGATCGCCTCGGGACACAGCTGCCGGGCTCGTACCGACGGCATGGCCGAATGCACCCCGTACTGGCGCGCCTCATAGGTGCAAGAGGCGACGACGCCCCGAGCGCCGGCCCCTCCGACGATCACCGGTTTGCCGGTCAGCGTCGGATCGTCGAGCACCTCCACGGACGCGAAGAATGCGTCCATGTCGACGTGAAGGATCGTCGGGACGGAGTGTTGCTCAGGCACCGAGGGTCAACCGGCGGAACCCCTCGGCGTACGGAACGCCCGCCCTCCGGCCCTCCTCCGCCGCCCGTTGGCGGACCGCTTCGCCAGCCCACCCGCTGTGACCGGCGAACTGGCTGCGGTGGCACTCCACCGCCGCCGCCTTGGTTTCGATGGTGTCGCTCACGTCGACCCAGTCGTCCGGTTCGAGCGTGCCCGACAGCAACACGGACGACACCTGGTGCGGGGGTCCCGCGTCGGGGAAGTAGTGCGGGAGCGCCGAAGCCGGCGCAACGGCGTCGAGCAGTGCGAGGCCGGTGATCCTGTGGTCGCGATGGTTGAAATAGTCCTGCCCGAAGAAGACTGCGGTCGGGTCGTGCCCACAGACGACGTCGGGCCGCAGTTCGCGCACGCGGGCAACGAGCGTCCGGCGGAACTCTTCGGAATCACTCAGTTCCCCGTCGCGGAAGCCGAGGTTGTCGGTGCTCGTCAGGCCGATCAACGCCGAGGACGCCTCGAGCTCCGCCGCACGTTCGGCGGCGAGCTTCTTCGGCTTCACCTCGGCATCGCTTGTGCCCTTGCCCCCGTCGGTGCAGACGATCAGGTGCACGGCACTCCCACCCTTGGCCCAACGCGCCAGGGTCCCGCCACACCCCACGTCGGCATCGTCGGGATGCGCGTAGACGGCCAGCACGACACCGGGCGTC
>DATAYX010000025.1:0-2552 GCA_036272355.1 Acidimicrobiales bacterium | reverse complement strand
GTGCAGGCGGCGAACGACACCGAGTTCGGGCTCTGTGCCTCGATATGGAGCAACGACGACGCGCTGGCGGCGGGCGTCGCAGCCCGGCTCTCGGCGGGAACGGTGTTCGTCAACACGCACGGCATCTCGTCCATCGACATGTACGCGCCGATGGGCGGGTGGAAGCAATCGGGCTTCGGCGTCGAGCTGGGGCCCGAGGGCATGCAGGCCTTCGCGCGTCAGCGCGTCACCGTGGCAAGGCCCGGCCCGGCGGAACAGGGGGCAACACCGTGACGGTGGTCGTCCGGGGTGGCACGGTCGTCGACGGCACGGGAGCGGCGCCCGTCGAGGCGGACGTGGTCATCGACGGGGAGCGCATCACGGCGGTCGGGCCTGGCGCCAAGGCCGCGGCCGGCGAGGCGACCGTCATCGACGCCGACGGCATGCTGGTCACGCCAGGTTTCGTCGACCTGCACACGCATTACGACGCACAGCTGTCGTGGGACCCCTACGCCAGCCCCTCGCCGCTGCACGGCGTCACGACGGTGCTCGGCGGCAATTGCGGCTTCTCCCTCGCGCCGCTCGGTCCCGAGCACGCGGAGTACATCAGCCGCATGATGGCGCGGGTCGAGGGGATGCCGCTCGCCGCGCTCAAGGCGGGGCTGCCCTGGGACTGGACCTCGTTCGGGGAGTGGCTCGGGCGCTTCGACGGGCGCATCGCCGTCAACGCCGGGTTCCTGGTCGGCCACTCCACGCTGCGCCGCCTGGTCATGGGGGAGCGCGCCGTCGGCGGCGCGGCGACTCCCGAGGACACCGCCGCCATGGTGGCCGCGTTGCACGCCGCGCTGGACGAGGGGGCACTCGGGTTCTCGACCTCGCAGGTGCACACGCACAACGACGGGGACAGCCAACCCGTGCCCTCACGCGCCGCCAGCCGCGAAGAGATGGAGCGCCTGGCCGCCGCCGTGCGCGACCACGAGGGGACGACGCTCGAGCTGATCGTGGCCGGCTGCCTGAACGGCTTCACCGAGGACGACATCGACTTCATGTCGACGATGTCCTTGCTGGCCGACCGGCCGGTCAACTGGAACGTGCTCGGCGTCTCGGCCATGAACCCCGACGGCGTCTGGAACCAGCTGGCGGCGGGATCGGCGGCGGCCGAGCGCGGTGCCACCGTCGTCGCGCTGACGCTGCCGCACTCGATGCAGGTGCGCCTCAGCTTCGAGCACGGCGCCATCCTCGACGGGCTGCCGGGTTGGCGCGAGGTCTTCGCCCTGCCGTTCGACGAGCGCATCGCCGCGTTCAGCGACCCCGCGACGCGTCGGCGTCTGGACGCCGCCGCGCACTCCGAGGAGGCCGGCATCCTGCGGCACCTGGCCGTGTGGGAGCGGCTCGTCTTCGACGAGACGTTCGCCCCGCAGAACGCAGGGCTCGAGGGCCGCACCGTCGGGGAGCTCGCGCTGGAGCGCGGCATCGCCCCGTTCGACGCGTTGCTCGACGTCGTGGTGGCAGACGGGCTGCGCACGGGACTGCGGCCACCCATCCCCACATCGGAGGAGGACTGGGCGTTCCGGGCGGAGGTCTGGAGGGACCCGCGCGCCATCGTGGGGGGTTCCGACGCCGGTGCGCACCTCGACACGATGTGCGGCGCCATCTACTCGACCTCGCTGCTCGGCGACGGCGTGCGCGCCCGCGGTCTGCTCAGTTGGGAGCAGGCCGTCCGCCTGTTGACCGACGTGCCGGCCCGTCTCTACGGACTGCGCGACCGGGGCCGTCTCGTTCCCGGCGGCTTCGCCGACGTCGTGGTGCTCGACCCGGCCAGCATCGGGCACCGGCCGATCCGGACGCGCGAAGACCTGCCGGGCGGCGCGAGCCGGCTCTACGCCGATGCGACGGGCATCGGTCACGTGCTCGTGAACGGCGCCGAGATCGTGCGGGACGGCGAGTTCACGGGTGCCACGCCCGGGCACGTGCTGCGCTCGGGCCGGGACACCGACACGGTGCACGCCGGCTCGGACTGGGCGGGCGCGGCGGCCTGAGCCGCCGGCTCAGAGAAGCCGCGTCGCCAGCGCCACCTCTTTGGTCGTGCCGCCCTCACGGGCGAGCGAATAGGCGAGCTTTCCCTCGACCTCCGTGAAGGCCTGAACCAACTCCGTGCCGAAGAACACGAGGCCCGTCCCGTTGTCCGTGGCGTAGCCGTCGGGCAGGGTCCCCTCGGCAACGAGCCGGTGGATCAGCGGGCGGCGCTGCTCCTCGACGTCGTAGTGCGGGCTGTTCGAGTAGGGCAGGAACCCGAGGCCGTTCGTGACGGGCTGGAGCGTCGGGCCGAAGGAGTCCGTCGTCCCGCCGATGTGCCAGCAGAGCGACCCGGCGGACACGCCCTGGAGGACTACGCCGGCCTCCCAGCACTCACGCAGGATCACGTCGAGCCCGTGGGTGCGCCACAGCGCGAGGAGGTTCGCCGTGCTGCCGCCGCCGACCCAGATGACGTCCTGAGCCAGCAGGTGGGCGCGCACGTCGGGGTAGTTCGGCATCGGGAACAGCGTGAGGTGCGAGCTGAGGAAGCCGATCTT
>DATAYX010000024.1:0-10447 GCA_036272355.1 Acidimicrobiales bacterium | reverse complement strand
CAGGGTCCGGCCGCCCCGGATCTCCGCCGAGGCCTCCCGGCGGCCTTCCACCAGGACCTCCATCACCGAGGCCTCGCTCACAGGGATTGCAACCGCCAGATGCGAGCCGTAGACCCCGCCCACCCACGGGAGAACGGTCTCGACGAGGGCGGCGGCGCCCGCCGCCAGCTCCTTCGTCGCCCCGAGCTCCCCGAACGCCTCGGCCACTCCCGCCGGCCCCGACGGTGCCGTCACCAGGGATGCCGCCTCCACGCCGGCCCGCGCGGGCAGGCGCTCGGCCCACCGCCCGGCCAGGGTGCCGTGTCGCCGCGACGTCGCCGCCGCCCATACCCGCAGCTCGGCGATGTCATCGTCCATCGGCCCGTGGCCGGTCGCCCACGCCCCGGTCACCTCGAAGATCCGCTGCTCGATCCAGCAGTAGGCGCCCACGAGGGCCGCCAACTCTTCGATCGTGCGCCAGGCGCCCCCACCGGCGGCCGCCGGCTCAGGCACCCCCGGACTCCTCGAGCGCCGAGGAGCGGTAGCGGTTGGTGATCGGCATCCGCCGGTCCTTGCCGAACGCCTTCGTCGTGATGCGCACGCCGGGCGGCATCTGGCGCCGCTTGTACTCCGCGCCGTCGACGAGGCGGACGACGCGGTCGACCACAGCTGGATCGAATCCGGCAGCCACGAGATCGGCCGCCGTTCGATCACCCTCGACGTACCCCTGCAGCACCGGGTCGAGCTCTTCGTAAGGCGGGAGTGACTGGTCGTCGCGTTGATCGGGCCGCAGTTCGGCCGAGGGGGGCTTGTCCAACACGCTGTCCGGTATCGGCCCCGGCAGGCCTTCGAGCACCGCTTGCGTGTTGCGGTGGCGGCACAGGTCGTACACCAGCGTCTTGGGTACGTCCTTGATCACCGCGAACCCGCCGGCGGAGTCGCCGTACAACGTCGAGTAGCCCGTCGCCATTTCGCTCTTGTTCCCGGTCGTCAGCACGATCCAGCCCTTGGCGTTGGAGACCGCCATTAAGAGGACGCCGCGCAAACGCGACTGCAAGTTCTCGTCGGTCAGGCCCGACGGCTCGCGTCCGAGGACCGGCGCGAGCATGGAGGCGAACGCCACGTGCGCCTCCTCGATCGGCGCCACCTTGAGGTCGATGCCGAGCCGCTCGCAGAGCGCTTCGGCATCGTGGCGCGACCCGGCGCTCGAGTAGCGCGAGGGCATCGCGATCCCGTGCACACGCTCGGCCCCGAGCGCGTCGACCGCGATCGTGGCGACGAGCGACGAGTCGATGCCGCCCGACAGTCCGATGACCGCTTCGCGGAACCCGTTCTTCCCCAGGTAGTCGCGGGTGCCGAGAACCAGGGCCGCGTACACCTCGGCGTGATCGCTCAAGGGCTCGCGCGGTGCGACCGGTGCCAGCGCGGCCCGCTCGCTGGGTCTGGGTTCGCTCACGACGATCCTCGGCACCAGCTCCGTCACCGCATGCGGTCGGTGCGGCCCGATCGGCAGGTCGACCAGCACCAGGTCGGTGCCGAACTGCGCGCCCGAGGCGAGCAACGTGCCGTCGGCACCAACGATCAGCGAGTCACCGTCGAAGACCAGTTCGTCCTGCCCACCGACCTGGTTGACATAGGCGATCGAGCAGCCGGCCTCGGCCACCCGGCCGCCCAGCATGGCCAGGCGCTCGACGCGCCGGCCGCGGCTGTAGGGCGAGGCATTCAGGTTCACCACGACGTCGGCGCCGGCCCGTCCCGCGTGGGCAACCGGCCCGTCGTCGAACCAGACGTCCTCGCAAATGGAGACGCCCACCCAGGCCCCGGCGACGCCGAAGAGACACGGCGTCTCGGTGCTGGGCAAGAACCAGCGCTGCTCGTCGAACACTCCGTAGTTGGGCAGGAAGTGTTTGCGATAGATCCCTGCCACGCGGCCGCCGGCGCAGACAGCCGCGGCATTGGCCAGGCCATTGCCACCCGGTGCTTCTCCCACGAAGCCGACGACCACGGCACATTGCCCGGTCGCCGCCGCCACCTTCTCGAGCGCAGCCACGTTGTCCGCGACAAACCCCGGCTTGAGGAGCAGGTCCTCGGGCGGATACCCCGGGATGGCCAGCTCGGGAACGACGCACAGGTCGGCCCCCGCCGCCTCTGCGTCCGCCAGCGCCCGCAAGATCCGCTCGACGTTGCCGTCTAGATCGCCGACGACCGTGTTGAGCTGTGCGGCAGCCAAGCGCAGGTGCGTCATCAGCCCAGGATACCGGCCCACCTGCGGCTTTCCCCAGGGCGGCGTGCGTGCCGAACCGGGCGTCTCGTGCGAGGGGCGTTCCCCCGCATGCGAAGCTTTCGGCGTGCAGAGCCAGAGGGACTACGTGCTGCGTACCGTCGAGGAGCGAGGGATCCGCTTCGTCCAGTTGTGGTTCACGGACGTGCTCGGCACGCCGAAGGGCTTCAACATCACCTCGGCCGAGTTGGAGAACGCGCTCGACGAGGGCATGACCTTCGACGGTTCCGCCATCGACGGGTTCAGCCGCGTCCAGGAGGCCGACGTCCTGGCCCGGCCCGACCCCACGACCTTCCAGTTGCTGCCCTGGCACCACGACGATGCCCAGGTCGCCCGCGTCTTCTGCGACATCGCCAACCTCGATGGATCTCCGTTCGAGGGCGACCCCCGCCACGCGTTGCGCCGCACGCTCGAGAAGGCCACGACCGCGGGCTACACGTTCTTCGCCTCACCCGAGGTCGAGTTCTTCTACTTCGCCGACGCGGACCCCGAGCTCGGGCCCATCGTCCTCGACACCGGTTCGTACTTCGACCTCTCCGTGGCCGACTTGACCAGTGACCTGCGCCGGCGCTCGGTGCTGATGCTCGAGGAGATGGGTATTCCCGTCGAGCACACCCAGCACGAGGACGCGCGCAGTCAACACGAGATCGACCTTCGCTACACCGACGCGTCGACCATGGCCGACACGGTGATGACGACACGGATGGTCATCAAGGAGATGGCGCGCCAACAAGGGGTCTTCGCCTCCTTCATGCCCAAGCCGCTCGAGGGGGTGCAGGGCTCCGGCATGCACACCCACGTCTCGCTCTGGGAGGGCGAGCGCAACGCCTTCGTCGACGAGAGCGACCAGTACGGACTCTCCGACGTCGCCCGCAAGTTCATCGCCGGGCTTCTGTACCACGCGAGGGAGATCACGGCCGTCACCAACCAGTGGGTCAACTCGTACAAGCGCCTCATCGGCGGGTACGAAGCACCCGTCCATGTCAGCTGGGCGCGCAACAACCGCTCGGCATTGGTACGGGTGCCGGTCGTGAAGATGGGCAAAGCGGAGTCCACCAGGATCGAATATCGGGCGCCCGACAGCGCCTGTAATCCGTATCTGTCCTTCGCCGTGATCCTCGCCGCTGGTCTGCGGGGCATTTCCGAGGATTACCCCCTGCCGCCGGAGGCCGATGCCAACCTGTTCACGCTTACCCCGAAGGAACTGGCGAAGAAAGGGATCAATTCGCTGCCATCGAGCCTGCACGACGCGGTGAACGAAATGGAAGGGTCAGAGCTGCTCGCTGACACCCTCGGGGACCACGTCTTCGAGTGGTTCATCCGCAACAAGCGCGAGGAATGGGACGCGTACCAGGCGCAAGTGACGCAGTTCGAGTTGGACCGCTACCTGCCTTTGCTCTGACGCCGATGGATCCCCTCCTCAGCTTCCCCGCCGACCTGCCCGCTGAAGTCACGCTCGCGCTGCAAAGCGCGGGGCTGGGGCATCGCTCCGTGACGGGACCCGACGAGCTGGCGGCACCAGGACCCGATGGGCGCACGGTCGGCTACTCCGGGGCGCTCGTGGTGACCGGCAGCGACATGACCGCGGCCGTCGCGTTCTGTCGGCACCTCCGGCTGCGCGAGGTGCCCCTGGCCCCGCTGCTCCTCGTCATCTCCTCCGACCAGATCGGCGACCTGCTGCTGCGCGACGACCTCTACGACGATTTCTGTGTCCTCCCGGCGCGTCCCGAAGAGCTGGTGGCGCGTCTGCAGCATCTCTTTTGGCGCACCGGACAGAGCATGCGGCCCGACATCATCGAATACGGCCCGCTGATGCTGAACCTCGAGACGTATCAAGCTGCCGTGTCGGGACGAGTCCTCGACCTGACGTACATGGAGTACGAGCTCTTGCGCTTCCTTGCGGGCCATCCGGCGAAGGTGTTCACGCGCGAGACGCTGCTCAGCCGGGTGTGGGGATATGAGTACTACGGCGGCGCACGGACGGTCGACGTCCACATCCGACGGCTGCGAGCCAAGCTGGGTGAGGAGCACGCCCACCTGATCCAGACGGTGCGCTCCGTGGGTTACAGGTTCGGGCAAGTGGCCTGGCACCCGGGCGCTGCGCAACGGAACGGAACCGGCACCATGAAGGCGCAAGCCGAGGCGCCGTCGCCTCAGGCCACGGGCGCGTAAGCCCAAGCCTCGACCTCGACCTGCGCTCCGATCGGGAGCGCCGCCACGGCGACGGCCGAGCGCGTGGGACGGTCGTCCGTGAAGTACTCGACCCATACCTCGTTCACCGCCGCGAAGTCGCTCATGTCGACCAGGTAGAGCGTGGTCTTGAAAACGTCCGCCAGGGTCGCCCCCTCGATGGCGAGCACCTCGGCCACGTTCTGTAGGGCCTGGCGCAGCTGGGGCACGGTGCCACCGGGAACCAGCGCGGCCTTGCCATCGTCGGTGGCGATCCCGACCTGGCCTGACGTGATCACCCAGTCGCCGATCCGGCGGACGGGGGAATACGGGCCTACCGCTGGGCTCATGGCGTCTCCTCTCGACCGCCCGATGGTGCCACGTCACGCACGGGTGCCCGCACGGCTGCGCGCCGCGTCGGCCATTCGGCGGGCAAGCCTTCGGCAATCCAGGCTGCGGCGAGCGTGGCGACGAATACGGCATCGGATCCGTTGACCGGCCAGCCGTCCTCCTCGTGCAGCCGCACGACGACCTCGGGCATGTCGCGGGCGGCCAGGATGCCGAAGGAACGAATCGTGAGGTCGACCGGTTCGCCATCCTCATCGACCGCGATCCCCTCGCTCCACACCAACCCGAGTGCCTGGTGGACCGCGCCCAACACGTACGAACGCAAGGTCACCGGGCACAGGATCTCACCCGCCCAGACATCCACCTCGATGGAACTCCGTCCCCCATCGCGATCCTCGGGATGCACCTCGACGACTGCACGCCCGCCGCCGGGCACGGTGACGTCCGCGTTCCCGGTTCCAACGGTCAGCATCGGTCGCGCGTTGTGAGGCGCGTCGGGACCCTCGGGACGCGCGTGCAACGCGTGCAGCGCTGCCAACACCTCGGCCCATCCCGCGCCACGCAGGTCGGACCCGACGACGGGGCCCGTGACATCGACGACCTCGACTTCGATCCCGGGCCCCAGTGTTTGCACCTGCTCGGTCAGCACAGTGAGATCGGGCGAGCCAGGGGTGCGCCCCACCCGTACGATCCCCGTGCCGTCGGTGCGGAGCGCGACGCCGAGAGGGGGACGCTTTGGACCCCTGCGGACCACGTCCTCGCGCCGCCACAGGACGCGGACGGGTTGGGCGTTCTCGTCCGCCAGGGACCGCGCCCGGTCAGGAACGGGGCTGAGGCGCTTTCCGCCGAATGCCCCGCCGTTGGCGAGGGGGGAGGCGGGCTGGTCCCCGGGGCGACACCAGCTGGCGTCGGGCTCGACGTAAGCGGGCTCCACCCACGTCGTCGCCAGCGTCAGGGCCCAATCTCCCTCGGGTGGGATGACCGGGTGCGACAAGGACACCGTGCTGTTGCGACCTTGTCGGCCGATGCCCTCCCGCGCGGCACGGATACCGGCGGCGAGCGGAGCGTCGGCCCCGAGCTGGAGCAGCGCGTCGTCCGGCGCGGTGTCGTCGGCAAACCCGGCGCCGCCCAGGACCACGTCGGTCCCCGAGGACTGGAAGGCCGGCCCCTCGAGCTGGGCGCGCCAACTGGCGAGCAGTTGGTCACGGGGCGCTTCCCTCGCTTGGCCGCTGCCGAGCACGTCCACTGCCGCTTCGACGATCGACTGCCAGCCCGTGCAGCGACAGAGGTGCGCCCGCAGTCCCGCCTCGATGTCGCGGCGGAGCTCCATGGACGAGGGCTTCTTCGTCCGCCCGCGGGCGTCGGTACCGGAGCTTTCGAGCGCGGCGAGACGCATGACGATGCCAGGCGTGCAGAAGCCGCACTGGCTGGCGCCGTGCGCAACGAAGGCCTCCGCCCAGCGGTTGCGCTGGTCGTGTGCCACCCCCTCGAGCGTCGTGACCTGTCGTCCCTTGACCCGCCGGACCGGCGTGACACAGGCCACCCGGGGAGCTCCGTCGACCCAGACGGTGCAGCATCCGCACTGACCCTGCGGGCTGCAGCCGTCCTTGACCGAACGGCAGCCGAACTCGTCGCGCAAGGCGTCGAGCAACGAGACCCCGTCATCGACGCTGACCTCCTCGCCATTGAGGACGAAGGGGACGCGCGTCGCTACGTCGGGTGCGGCCACGGCCGCGTCAGGTGTGCTCTCTGGGGTGGAGCTGCTCAGTGGGCCGGATGCGCGGAAGCGCCGCGGCTCAGCTGAAGGAAGAGCCGCAACCGCAGGTACGGGTCGCGTTGGGGTTGCTGATGTGGAAGCCCGTGTCCTGAAGCCCATCGCTGTAGTCGAGGGTCGAGCCGCTCAGGAGCTCGGCGCTGGCGGCGTCCACGACGACCTTCACGGCTCCGAACTCCTGCACTACGTCGTCGGACACGACCTCGGTGTCGAAGAACATCTCGTAGCTGTAGCCCGAGCACCCGCCTGGCTTCACCGCGACGCGCAAGGCCAGGTTGTCACCCTCTTCTTGGGCCAGCAGCTGCGCCACCTTCACGCTGGCGGCGTCGCTGAGGGTCACCGGCGCCGGCTTCTTTCCGATGTTGACGGAAGTCGAGATCGTCGTCACTGATTCCTCCTCGTCGCACCGGCACCCTGTGGCCGGCCGCGGCGCCATCTGCGCCACCGGACGCCTTCATGTTACTGGTGTGGGTCGGGTGCCATCACCTCGTGCCTCGAAGAACGAAATTCCACGTCACCCAGGTAGAATTGACCGCAATGGCCGACGCAGCCGACCCAACGACACCGGAGCAGCCGAACTCCGGTCGACGCGCCGAGGAGGTGCGCGAATGCCTGCGCGCCGTCGTGGACCCCGAGCTGGGCGACACCATCGTCGACCTGGGCATGGTGCGGGGCATCGCCATCGAGGGCGCCAGCGTGACCGTCGAGGTCGCGCTCACGATTGCGGCCTGTCCGTTGCGCAGCCAGATCGAGAAGGACGTCCTCGGTCACGTCCAGTCGCTCGATTGGGTGGAATCGGTCCAGGTCCAGGTGGCCACGATGGACGCCGACGAGCGCGCCGCTGTCATGTCACGTGCGAGGTGGAAGGCACGGGAGGACGCGCCCGAGACCGCCATCCCGGCCGACACACGGGTCCTCGCCATCGCGTCGGGCAAAGGTGGCGTCGGCAAGTCGTCGGTAACGGTGAACCTCGCCGTGGCACTGGCGGCCCGGGGTTTGACCGTCGGCGTCCTCGACGCCGACATCTGGGGCTTCTCGGTGCCCCGGCTGCTCGGCATGGAAGGTGACGTCGAGGCGCGGCAGGGGAAGATGGTGCCACTGGAGCGTCGGGTCGGTGGCGGCACGCTGCGCGTGCTGTCCATGGGATTCCTGGCCGACGAGGAGCAGGCGATCATGTGGCGCGGGCTCGTGCTCAACCGTGCCGTCCAGCAGTTCCTGCAGGACGCGCACTGGGGAGACCTCGACTACCTCCTCATCGACCTCCCCCCGGGCACCGGCGACATCCAGATGGGACTGGCGCGCCTGCTGCCGCGTACCGAGTTGCTCGTGGTGACGACGCCGCCCGTCGCCGCGCAGAAGGTGGCCGCCCGGGCGGCGGACATGGCCCGGCGGGGCTACCTGCGGGTCGCCGGCGTGATCGAGAACATGAGCGACTTCACCTGCGAGCACGGCACGACCTACGCGCTGTTCGGGGCCGGCGGCGGTGAGCGTCTGGCGCACGGGCTCGGTGTGCCGCTCGTCGGCTCCATCCCGCTGCATCCGGACCTCGCCGCAGGCGGAGACGCCGGTGTGCCGGTCGCGTTGGCCGAGGACGGCGAGCTGGCGACCGTCTTCGCCGACATGGCCCGGGTCGTCGCCGAAGAGGTCGCGCCGTTGATCCAGGCCGAGGGATGCACGGCCCGCATGCTCGAGCGCGTCGAGGCGGCGGTCGCTCAGGGAGAAGCCGAGGCGGGCTGACCTGCGGTCAGGCCGCCCAGCGGCTCTCGATCGTGTCCTGCCCGAGGTCGGTCCCGACCAGTTTCGCCCGGCCCTCTTGGCCAAGGGCGCGTAAGTGGGCCCAGAGGGAGAACCGCGCCACGGGGATCTGTTTCTCAGTGACGTCGCCATAGACCTCGTCGAGGAGCTCGTCGACCGTGCCCTCGCCGCGCCGTGTGAGGGCGTCCGCCACGCGCTCGTGACGACCGAGACGATGGGCGATGAGGGCGTCGATCACGTCGGGGACGTGGTCCATGATGCGGCCGTGTCCCGGGCCGAGGGTCAAGATCGGCGGCACCTCGTCACGGACGCGGGCGAGACTGGCGAGGTATCGGTGCAGGTCGCCGTCGGGCGGGCGGATGACCACGGTCGAGCCGTGCATCACATGGTCCCCCGTCAGCAGCAGCGCATGCTCCTCCACCAACCAGCAGAGATGGTCGGACGCGTGGCCCGGTGTATGTAGCGCCCGCAGGGTGAGCGTCGAGGGAGCACCGGGAGCTCCGGGCCGCAGTGGCACCGAGAGTGACCAGCCCTCCTCCACGCACTCGTCGGGGTCGAAGCCTTCGGCCCGGGCGAAGCCGACGACGCGGGCGCCGGTTGCGCTCGCGAGAGCGGCGGCGCCGGGTGCGTGGTCGACATGGGTGTGCGTCACCACGATCGAGCGGACCGGTCCGAGCGGCGCGGCGGCCGCCACGATGGCCTCGGTGTGGGTCGGATCGGCCGGTCCGGGGTCGACGACGACGGGCTCGAGGTCGCCGACCAGGTAGGTGTTCGTGCCCGGGCCGGTCATGAGGCCCGGATTGGGCGCGGTGAGGCGGCGGACGCCCGGTGCCACCTCGTCGACCCGGCCGGGCTCAGGAGCCGGGCCGACGCCGAAGTCGGGCACCGCGGGGATCACGTGACGCCGGGGCGTGGGCCGGGTGCGGCGTCCGGCCCTTCCTCGTTGGCCTGCATCGAGACGGCCCGCACCGCCTCGTTGAAATCGCCGAGCGCGGCGGAGCCGCCGGGGTCCGGGACGGGGGCACGCTCGTAGGCGGGGTCGCCGGGGAGCACGATGCGCATGCCGTTACCGTCGGGCACCAACCGCGGCTCGATGGCCGGCACCGAGCTCGAGGCCGCCGCCGCCGCGTCGAGCAGCTCCGCGCTCGTGGAGAACCGGCCGATGGCCTGGAGGTTCCGGATGGTCGGGAAGATGATCTCGATCTCGCCCGAACGGTGGCGGGCAAGGGCGTCGTGCGGGGTGATCCAGACCTCGGCGATGGTTTCGCCGGCGTCGTGCGCGGCGATCTGTCCGGGCGGCGCGGCCGCCACGAAGAAGCGGGTGTCGTAGCGGCGGGGCGCACCGCGCGGCGTGATCCAGTGGGCGAAATAGTGGATGTCGCCGACCGCGAGGCGCAGGTGCTCGTCCCGGCACAGGTCGAGGAAGCGGCGCGTGCCCGCGTTGACCGCGGCGCGCTCGGCCACGAAGCGGGCCTCCTCCGCCGGGTCGCCCGCGAGGAGATCAGGGCCTCCCGGGCGGCGGGCGAGCAGGAGGCCGGCCTCCTCGAACGTCTCGCGCACGACGGCGACCCAGTAGGCGAGCCCCCCGCGGGGAAAGCCGAGCAGCGCGCTGGCCTCGGCGTCGGTGCGCCCGGCGCAGATGGCCTCGGCCTCGGCGCCGCCGTCGAGCAGGTCGACCGCACCACCCGGGAAGACGTAGGCGCCGCCGACGAAGTCGGACCGCAGATTGCGCCGGACCATCAGCACCTCGAGCGCCGGGTCCCCGCTGGGGACGGCGGCGTCGCGCACGAGCATGACGGTGGCGGCTGGGCGGATCTCGACGTCGCCGTGGGGGACCGGTGGAGGCACGCCTGCAGGGTACCGGCGGTACCGGGCGGCGCCCCCGGAACGGGGGCACCCCTTCGCTAACCTGACCCAACCCATGAGCAGCACGGATTTCGAGCCCGCGCCCGTGTCGGCGCCCGAAGCCGGGCCGGCGTCATCTTCGGCGGTACGCCGATTGCCGCGGCGCTACGTGGCTTTCGGAGCCATCATCGTGGCGATCGCCTTGCTCGGGACGCTGGTGCTCGTCCGCGACAACTACTCCCCGCCGAGCTCGCCGACCACCGAGACGTTCAACGCCGCCCCCCCGTCGCTGGTCA
>DATAYX010000023.1:0-2271 GCA_036272355.1 Acidimicrobiales bacterium | reverse complement strand
GGGGAGAGCCCCGCGACCGCGGATGCCAACGGGAACGCTCCGGACGGGGATGTGGGTGCAGCCAGCGACGCTGCGACGTCTGCCGAAGAGGGATGACGCAATGCCGAAGATGAAGACAGACCGCGGTGCGGCCAAGCGGATCAAGGTGACGGGTACCGGTCGGCTGCGCCGCCGCAAGGCTTTCCGCTCGCACCTGCTCGAGAACAAGTCGAGCGTGCGTACCCGACGCCTCGGCCGCGAGACCGAGATCTCCAAGGCGGACGAGAAGGCAACCCGCCGGATGCTCGGCATCTGAGCCGGCGCCGGCACCGCACGACCTGATCGACCCCCGATCCGTGGCCGCCCCGCAACGAGGCCGCCGATCCGAACCCACGAAGAGACCTTGAAGAGAGGAGCACCCCCATGGCCAGAGTGAAGCGAGCCGTCCACGGCCGCAAGCACCACCGCGCCGTACTCGAGCAGGCGAAGGGGTACTACGGGAACAAGAGCCGTTCCTACCGGGCCGCCAACGAGCAGCTCATGCATTCGATGCAGTACGCCTACCGTGACCGGCGGGCACGCAAGGGCGACTTCCGCAAGTTGTGGATCCAGCGCATCAACGCCGGCGCCCGCCAGAACGGCATCAGCTACAGCCGCTTGATCAACGGCCTCCACGTCGCCGGCGTCGAGGTCGACCGCAAGGTGCTGGCCGATCTCGCCGTGAGCGAGCCGGAAGCCTTCGCCGCGCTCGTCACGGCCGCACAAGATGCGCTGGCGAACGCCCCCGTGGCCGAGGTCGCTTCCTGACCCAACGGCTGGCCTTCACGCACCGGCGGGTCCGCCGGCTGCGCGGGCTGCTGCAGAAGCGTTCGGCGCGTTGGAGCGAGCGCGCCTTCGTGGCCGAGGGCGCCGAGCTGATCCGCACGGCGCTCGACGTCGGCGTCCGGGTCGAATCGGTCTACGTGTCGCCCGCCGGTGGTGACGATGCGGCCACCCAGGAGGTCTGTCGCCGGGCGACCGCCGCTGGAGCCCGCGTGTTCCCCCTCGCACCCGGCGTGCTCGAGCGCGTGGCGGACACCGTGACGCCACAGCCGGTGCTCGCCGTGTTGCCGATGCTCTCCGGCACGGATTCGGCCCCCGAACCCGCGTCCCACGCCAACGACACCGTCGCGCCCTGGTCACCGGATCCCGGTGCACTGGTCGTCGTCCTCGTGGACGTACGCGATCCCGGCAATGCCGGCACCGTCCTGCGCGCCGCCGACGCCGCCGGTGCCACCGCGGTCGTCTTCGCGGCGGAGTCCGTCGACCCGTACAACCCCAAGACGGTGCGGGCCTCGGCCGGATCCCTCTTCCACGTGCCCTTCACCGTGCGCCCGGACCCGGCCTCCCTCGCAGCCGCGCTCACCGCAGCCGGCTTCCGCACGCTGGCCACCGTCGTGCGGGACGGCGAGGACTACGCCGGCCTCGACTGGTCGGTCCCCACGGCCGTGTTCTTCGGCAACGAGTCGTCGGGCCTCGCCCCCGCCTTGAGCGCCGCGCTCGATGGTGCCGTCGCCATTCCCATGGCAGGCCGGGCCGAATCGCTCAACGTGGGCGTGGCCAGCGCCGTCGTCGCGTTCGAAGCTTTCCGGCAACGCCGGGACGGAGGCCCCGGGCCACGTACCATTTCGGGGAGCGGGGACGAAACGACATGGTGACCGACAACGTGGAACTCGACATCGAAGCCATCGCCACCGAGGGCGAGCGCGCCATCGCGGCCGCGGCGTCGACCAACGCGCTGAGCGAGGTGGAGACGGAGCTGTTCGGCAAGCGCTCCGCGCTGACGCGGGCCAACCGCACCCTCGGCTCGCTGAGCCCCGAGGAGCGTAAGGAGGCGGGCCGGCACATCAAGGAGGTGCGGGAGCGGCTGACGGACCTGGCCGCGGCCCGTCGCGCCGAGCTCGCCGAGGCGGAACGGGCCGAGGCGCTCCAAGCTGATCGCCTCGATCTGACCGAGGTCATTCCCAGCACCGTGAGGACTCCGCCTTCCCGCGGCCACCTGCACCTCGTGACCCAGGCGCGGGCCGAGCTCGAGGACGTGTTCGTGGGCATGGGCTTCACGGTCGCCGAGGGGCCAGAAGCCGAGTCGGACTGGTACAACTTCGAAGCGCTGAACATCCCGCCGTCGCACCCGGCGCGCGACATGTACGACACCATGTACCTCGAGGTCGGCGAGCCCGAGACGGTACTGCTGCGCACGCACACCTCGCCGGTGCAGATCCACCTGATGGTCGCGGCCGTGCGCGACGGGAC
>DATAYX010000022.1:0-1731 GCA_036272355.1 Acidimicrobiales bacterium | reverse complement strand
TACGAGTTCACCTGGCGGGCGCGGGCCGAACCCAGCGCGACCAGGGTGAACTTCGAGTCCACCTTGTCGAGGAGCTCCTCGATAGGGGGGTCCATGAGCGTGTTGCGGCCTTGGGCCATCAGGATTCCTCCGGGCTCGCGGCGCAGGGGGCGCCAGTCCGAGTCCGGTCAACTATAGCCGTCAGCTGGGCGATGGCCCGTTCGAGGTCGTCGTTGACCACGGTGTGGGCTGCGATCTTGGCGCCCCGCTCGATCTCGGCCCGGCCGAGCTCGACCCGGCGGCGGATGTGCTCCTCGTCGTCGCCCCGGGCGGCGAGGCGCTCGGCCTGGACCTCGTCGGACGGCGGGAGCAGGAGGATCACGACGGCATCGGGGCGCTTGCTCAGGACCTGTTCGGCGCCCTGCACGTCGATCTCGAGGAGGACGTCGCTGCCCGGAGGGGGGTCGGGGATGGGGGTCCCCTGGAGGTAATCGAGGAAGGGTGCCCATTCGAAGAACCCGCCTGCTTCGACGGCGGCCTCGAACGTGGCGCGGTCGACGAAGACGTACGCGCCGCGGGCTTCTTCACCGGGCCGCGGTGCGCGCGTGGACCAGCTTCGGCTCAGCCAGATGGTGGGGTCGCGTGCGACAAGCCCTGCCGCAACCGTGCCCTTGCCGGCCCCACCCGGGCCGATGAGGACGAAGATGTGCGGCGCGCCCGCGGTGGGTTCAGCGCGCAGTCTCTTTGAGCAGCGCCTCGCGCTGCTTGGCCCCGAGCCCCTGCAGTCGCCGGCTGTCGCTGATGCCGACGGTCTCCATGAGGCGCCGGGCCTTGACCTTGCCCAGACCGGGCAGGGATTCGAGGACGGAGACCACCTTCATCTTGCCGATGGTCTCGTTCGAGTCCGCCTGGGTGAGGAGGTCCGCCAAGGAAAGAGAGCCCATCTTGAGCTTGTCCTTCACCTCGGCCCGCTCACGGCGAACCCTGGCAGCCTTCTCGAGTGCAGCGGCGCGCTGCTCTGGGGTGAGTGCAGGAGGTTGCGGCATGGGCGAGACCATAGCGCCTCCGTCCGGGGCGTTCACACCCATTTTCCCTCTTCAGCCCATCGCCACCGAGAGTTCACGCACGAGCGACCGTGCGTGGGAACGGAGGGTGTCGGCGTCCGGGCCGTGCCGCAGCAGCCCCCGGGAACTGCTCGGCAGCACGCTCCCGGGTGTGCAGCCGGCGAAGCGCTCCTTGATGTCGGCGGGCCCGGCCCCCTGGGCGCCGAGGCCGGGGGCGAGAATTACGCCTCTGAGCTGGTCTAATGGGAAGTCCGAGCGCGGCAGCGTGGCCCCGATGACGGCGCCGACCGTCCCGGCCGGGACCTCGGCGGACCCGTTCAGGGCGGCGATCTCGGCGAGCAGCGTGTCCTCCACCGAGACCCCTGCGGCCGTCACCGCCCGTTGGAGGTCGCGCCCCTCGGGGTTGGAGCTGCGGACCACCACGATGACGCCGCGCCCGTTGCCGGCGGCGAGGCGGACGAGCGGACCGAGCGCGCCGAGACCGAGATACGCGTGCACCGTGACGGCGTCGCCGGCCAGCGGGCTGGCGTCGCCGAGCCATGCGTCCGCGTAGGCCTGCGCCGTGGTGTCGATGTCCCCGCGCTTCGCGTCGTTGATGACGACGAGGCCGGCTTCTTTCGCGTGGGCGACGAGCCGCTCGAGCTCGGCCATGCCGGCGGCGCCGTGGCGCTCGAAGAACGCGACCTGT
>DATAYX010000021.1:0-2559 GCA_036272355.1 Acidimicrobiales bacterium | reverse complement strand
CGGTCGGGTCGGTCGGGTCGGTCGGGTCGGGCATGCGGGAGCACAGTACGCTCGGGCCGTGGCGGCCGACCAGCGGATCGACCTCGAGGAGACCGATCCGAGCGAGCCCATCGACCCGCGCGACGCAGCCTTCTTCGTGCGAGAGGACTACTACGACGTCCTGGCGAAGTTGCGGGCGGAGGACCCGGTGCACGCCTGCAGCCCGGGCTTCTGGGCGGTGAGCCGCTATGAGGACATCCGGGACCTGAGCCGCGACCCCGCGCACTTCTGCTCGGGGCGGGGCGCCCTCGTCAACGACCCCATCCGTTCCGCCGGCACGCCGATGCTCGCCCGTTCGATCCTGCACATGGACCCGCCCGAGCATGCCGTCTTCCGCAAGTTGGTCAACCGCCAGTTCACACCGCGTTCGCTCTCGGGCCTCGAGGAGTCGATCCGCAAGAGCGCGAGCCGGCTGCTCGACGCCGTCGATGCCAGCACCGAGGCCGACTTCGTCGCCGAACTGGCCGCGCCGTTCCCCTTGACCGTGATCGCCGAGCTGCTCGGGATCGACGAAGCGGACCGGGAGGACTTCCGCCGGTGGTCGGACGCAGCGATCGAGTCACCGGATCTGCCGCCCGAGGAGACGATGGCCGCGTTGGGCGAGCTGTCGGGCTTCATCACCGATCACATCAGGGTCAAGCGGGAGCGTCCGGGTCAGGACCTGGTATCGCTCCTCGTCGGAAGCGAAGTCGACGGACAGCCACTCAGCAAGGAGGAGCTGTTTATGTTCCTCCTCACCTTGCTGGTCGCCGGCAACGAGACGACGCGCACGCTGCTGTCGGGTAGTGCGATCGTTCTGGCAGAACACCCGGACCAGCGTGCGTCGCTGGCCGAGGACCCGATGTTGTTGGCCGGGGCGGTGGAGGAGTGCCTGCGCTGGGTGACGCCGGTGCACGCGTTCTGCCGCACCGCGACGGAGGACGCGGTGATCGCTGGGACAGAGGTGCGCGCCGGCGACTACCTGTGCATGCTCTACGCGTCGGCCAACCGCGACGAGCGCGTCTTCGGTCCGGACGCGGCAGTGTTCGACGTGTGCCGTCAGACGGTGCCGGTGCATCTCGCGTTCGGCTTCGGCGAGCACGTGTGCCTGGGAGCCAGCCTGGCGCGCCTCGAGGCGAGGATCTTCTACGAGGAGCTGCTGGCGCGGTTCCCCGTCTTCGAGGTGAGCGGGCCGGTCGAGCGGGTGCTCTCGACGACGGTCGCCGGCATCCGGTCGCTGCCGATGGTGCTGGCGCCCTAGCAAGCGCTGGCCAGGTCGTTCAGCTGGTTGTTGCGGCGGCCGTCCGGTCTGGGGTGGCGCCCACGAGCACCGCGGCGCGCAGGTCGTCGAGGAGCGCTTCGACCGCGCCAGGGTCCGCGCTGAGCCGCATGCGGCCGTCTTTGCGTTCGGAGTGGACCAACCCGCTCTCGCGCAGCACCTTGACGTGCATGCTCACGGTCGGTTGGGCCAGGCGAAAGAGGGTCGCGAGCTCGCCGACGCTGCTCGGCGCGGCGGCGAGCGAATGGAGGATGGCGAGGCGCGTGGGGTCCGCCACGGCCTTGAGCCGCCGAGCCACCGACTCGGTCCGCGCCCGGACCTGCTCGTCGCCCGTCCCGACGCCGATGCCGATGCCGATCACTACGAGATCGGAGAAGTCGAGGTAGAGGCTGGATCCGAAGAACAGGCAGGGGACGAACGCCACGGGCTTGCCGCCGTCTATGTCCGAAGCGATCCGGGGCAGGCGCTCCCGGAAGATGTCACATCCCGGCGTTATGAGTTGATCCAGTGATGACCTCCGCTCGAACTGCGAGACGAAGTGCCGACCGGCCTGCTCGATAGCCGGCAGCCACTGTTGCCACGTGTCGTTGACGGAGGCCCAGACCTCCGCGAGCAGGTCCAGGTACGAGCGGACCAGCGCAGGGGACTGCTTGAGCCGACGAAAGCGGTCGGAGAAGAGAGCGAGTTCCTCGTCCGACTCCGAGGGCATGTCGAGGTCGAGGGGCACCGTGGGGATGGCCCGCTCGAGGGCCTGCCACAGCGCGTCGGGATCCGTCACATGGAGGGCGCCCGCGTAGTGGGCGAGGATGTGCATCTCGGTGAACGACGTCTCCTCGTCGGTGTCGCCCCAGAACGTGCGGACGCGCTCTGCGAGGTCCGGACGGTCGTCGAACGCCATCGCGGCACCACCGCACATGCTGGCGGGATGCGCGCTCGCATCGGCCTGCTCCAGGTAGTGGGTCCGGACCGAAGGGCTCGCAGCGGCCAACAGGAGCCAGGAGAGGTCGCTGGCCAGCGAAGGGGAACCGCTGACCGACGGGGTCGTTCCGGTGGCCTGAGTACTCAAAATAGGCACACAACTATATTAGGATATGCTTGATTATGTGTCAAGCTTCCTCTAAGATGACGGCATCCGAGGGGGGACATGGAACCGCTGACCGGGAGCGGCATTGGTCAAGCGAGGTGCGTGCATGATCCAGACCCGAGGAGTCGAATCGCTGGTCGACCTGCATCGTCAGGAGCTGATCAGCCAGGCCGGAACC
>DATAYX010000020.1:0-4473 GCA_036272355.1 Acidimicrobiales bacterium | reverse complement strand
GGAAGCGCAGCGTGGTGCTCGACCTGCACAAGGACGACGCCCGCACCGCACTCGAAGAGCTCCTCGCCACCGCCGACGTGTTCCTGACGAACCTCCGTCCCGACGCACTCGACGGCCTCGGCTTGGAGCCGGACGCGACAGTCGGGCGCCATCCGCAACTCGTGTACTGCAGCGTCAGCGGCTACGGGCTCCGGGGCGGAGACCGCAACCGGCCGGCCTACGACATCGGCGCGTTCTGGGCCCGTTCGGGGTTGTCGGTGCAGTTGGCCAACAGCGAAGGCGTCCCCCTGAACGCCCGCGGCGGCATCGGCGATCACATCAGCGGGCTCGCGGCGCTCGCAGGCCTGCTGGCCGCAGTGCTCGAGCAACGCCACACCGGCCGCGGCCGCGTCGTCGAGGTGTCGTTGCTGCGAACTGGGAGCTACGTGCTCGGCTGGGCCCTGAGCCTGCAGGCCAACTTGGGCAAGGTCGCTCCGGCCGAGTCCAGGCATTCCAACCAGACGCCACTCATGAACTCGTACAAGACCAAAGACGGGAAATGGTTCTTCTTCACCGGACTGGAGGCCGACCGTCATATCGGGAACATCTGCCGCGCGCTCGACCGCGAGGACCTGCTGGACGATCCGCGCTTCGCTGATGCGCGTGCCATTCGCAAGAACCGGGTCGAGGTCATCGCCACGTTGGACGAGATCGTCGTGACGGAGACGCTCGACGTCTGGGCCGAGCGCTTCGACCGTGCCGGTGTCTGGTGGGCGCCGGCCCAAGGCCCGGCCGCGGTGTTGGAGGACCCTCAGCTCCTGGCGAACGACGGCATCGTCGAGCTCGGGGACGGCGCCGGAGGGCCGACACAGCGTTCCGTCAACGGGCCGGTCAGCTTTTCAGATGCGCGCGTCAGGCCGTCAACTCCGGCACCCCAGCTGGGCGAGCACACCGACGCCGTCTTGGCCGAGCTCGAAGCGTCGTCCGGACAGAAAATGAAGGACCCGGCGCCTCAGCCTTGAGCCCGGGCGCGGGCCAGGAGCCCGCGTGCGATGACCAGCCGCTGGATCTCGTTGGTCCCCTCGCCGATGACCATGAGCGGTGCGTCGCGATAGAGCCGCTCGACGGGGAACTCTGTCGTGTACCCGACGCCGCCGAGGATGCGCATGGCTTCCATGCTGAGCTCGAGCGCCGTCTCGCTCGCAAAGAGCTTGGCCATCCCGGCCTCCACGTCGCAGCGGAGCCCCTGGGCCTTGCGCTCGGCGGCGTTCTTGGTCAGCAGTCGGGCGGCCTCCAGCCGGGTGGCCATGTCGGCCAGCTTCAGCTGAATCGCCTGGTGTTCGCCGATGGGCTTGCCGAACGTCTCGCGCTGCTGGGCGTAGGCCAGTGCGGCGTCGAACGCGGCCCGCGAGACCCCGACGGCGCGGGCAGCGATGTTGATGCGCCCGATCTCCAGCACGCCGAGGATCTGCGGCAGGCCGCGTCCAGCCTCGCCCACCAGGTTGGCCGCGGGGATGCGGTGGTCTGAGTACGCCATTTCGACCGTCTCGACCCCGCGGTAGCCCAGCTTGCTGACGTTCTTGCTCACCGAGATGCCCTCGAACCGTGGGCCGGGCTCCTTTTCGACGATGAAGGCCGAGATTCCTTCCTCGGTCCGCGCCGCCAGCGCCACGATGCCGGCGCGCTCACCGTTGGTCACCCAGGCCTTGGTGCCGTTGATCACGTACTCCTCGCCGTCGCGCTGCGCCCGGCACGACAAGCTGCGCGTGTCGCTGCCCGCGTCGGCCTCGGACAACGACAGGCAGCCGCGGCGCTCTCCTGAGGCCATCGACGGAAGCCAGCGCTGCTGCTGTTGCTCGCTGCCGTGGGTCATGATCAGCGTGGCCGCCATCGTGTGGGTGTTCACGATGCCGGTGAGGCTCATCCACCCGTAGGAGAGCTCCTCGATCACGCCGACGTAGGTGAGAAGGTCGAGACCCAAACCGCCGTGGGCCTCCGGGATCGTGATACCGAAGAGGCCGAGGTCCCGCATCTTGGCCACGATTTCCTCGGGGTACGTGTCGGCATGCTCGAGATCCGACGCAACCGGAATGACGTCGCGTTGCACGAACTTGCGCACCGTATCGATGATCTCCGCGCGCACAGACTCGTCGACCATCCCGGTTCCGGCGCCGGTCATGCGGACCACGCCGGTCCCGTGTTCCTCATGGCGATAACCATACCCTTCGATCGTGTTGACGCTGACTCTCAATTCGGAGAAGAATGTTTCCACCATGACCCGGGGCCTCATGCATTCCGGGCTCGAGTCTGCAGCCATCCAGTTTCCCGATCATCCCGGCGTGATCGCGGGTGATGACGTCTGGACGTACACCGAGCTGCGGAGGGCGAGCAACGCCGCGGCGCGCCACCTCGCCGCACAGGGCGTCGGACCCGGGGACCGCCTGGCCCTCATGACATCCAACCGGCCCGAGTTCGTCGTGGTGGTGCACGCCGCGAGCATGCTCGGCGCTGTACCCGTCTTGCTGAACGTCGCGTGGAAAGCGCTTGAGGTCGAGGCCGCATTGACGCTGACGGCAGCGCGTTACGGCGTGGCCGACGGCGATGGCGTTGGTTTGCTGGCGGAGCACCTCGGCGACGAGCGCGTGTTGGACCTCGGGGCCGAAGTCGCTCCCACGGTCGTCGACCGCTCCAGCAACGCAGAGTCGCCCGAATCCGCCGTGACCGAGGAAGACGACGCCGTTTTCGTCTTCAGTTCCGGGACCACCGATCGCCCTAAGGCGGTGCGGCACACCCATCGCTCCATGGTGTTGGCGATGGCGCACTGGCGCCTCGCTCTCGGCCTGGACCACGACGACCGGTTCCAGGTCGCGACGCCGCCCTCCCATATTCTCGGGCTGTTGAACTTGCTGACCGCAGTCTCCGCAGGGGCCACCGTTCGCCTGCACCGCCGTTTCGACCTCGACGCGGAGCTGCGGGCAATCCAAGAAGACCGGATGACGCTCGAGATGGCGGTCGCGCCGATCGCTCTGGCCATGGCCAACCATCCCGATCTCGAGTCCTACGACCTGTCGTCGCTGCGCTACGTGATGTGGGGCGCGACGCCGGTCACCCCCGCGGTGGCGGAGATCGTTACCGCGCGGTCGGGGGTCCGCTGGCTTCCCGCGTATGGGACGAGCGAGGTTCCGGTGATCGCCGCCAACCCGGTCGGCGAGCCCGATCGCTGGCGTCTCGACTCAGCGGGCCTCGCCATCGGAGACGTCGAGCTGCGTGTCGTCGACCTCACCAATGGAGCGGTGCTCCCTGCCGGTGAGACGGGAGAGATCGAGGTCCGGAGTACGACGGCGATGGCCGGATATCTGCCCGACGAGGCGACCGCGGCCGCTTTCGACGACGGCTGGTACCGCACCGGCGACGTCGGCTGGCTCGAACCCGACGGGTGGGTGCACCTGACCGACCGGTGCAAGGAGATGATCAAGGTGAGCGGGTTCCAAGTGGCGCCCGCTGAGATCGAGGCGGTGCTCCACGCGTACCCGGGCGTCGTCGACTGCGCGGTCTTCGGCGTGGCCGACGAACGCGCTGGCGAAGTACCAGCGGCGGCGGTACAACTGGCGCCGGATGCCCAGACCACCCGCGAGGAACTGCAGAACCTGGTGACGGAGAAGCTCGCGGGTTACAAGCGCCTGCACCACGTCGTCCTCGTCGACGTGGTGCCCCGGACGCCGTCGGGCAAGGTGCTCCGCCGGAATCTGCGCGACGAGTGGGCTCCGCGGCTCGCGCGCGCATCAACCGGAGCGAACTGAGTGGACGTCCGCCTTTCACCCGAACAGGTCGCATTGCGCGAATCTGCCGCACAGGTCGTGGACCGGCTCGGCCCAGGCACCGTTTCCCAAGTGGACGATGCCGAGCGCGCGGGCAAGCTCGACGCAGCTGTGGCCGCGGCGGGATGGCGCGAACTGCGGACGGCAACAGACGCCGGAACGCCGTGGGCCTCGGCGGTGGAGGTGGCCGTCATCGCCGAAGAGCTCGGCCGCGGCCTCGCCGATGCGGCCTTCCTGGGACCGACGCTGGCCGCGGACCTCCGGCGCCGGGCCGGTGCTTCGCCGGCGACATCGAACGAGACGGTCGCGCTCGCGCCGGATCTCTCCCGTCTGGCGGTGGCCGACGATGAGGCAGACGCGACGGCGGTCGACGCGCATGGCGCCCGTGCAGCGTTGCTCGTCCTCGCCGCCGAGGGTGGCCGGCGACTGGGCCTGATCACCCTCGACAGTGAGATCACCCGGACCGATCTGACACGCCCGGTGGCCCGAGGACGAGATGGTGAACAGCCCACCGCGTTCGAAGGACAGACGCGCTTGCTCGACGATGACGACATGGCGTACTGGCAGAGCCTCGGACTGGCGGCGACCTGTGCGGATCTTGTCGGAACGATGCGGGGGGCCCTCGCGCTCGCCACCGAGTACGCCAAGGAGCGCAAGCAGTACGGCGCGACCATCG
>DATAYX010000019.1:0-9134 GCA_036272355.1 Acidimicrobiales bacterium | reverse complement strand
CTCGCTGGCCTTGGCGCTGTCGGTCTCGAGCGACCACTGCGGGGAGAGCTCCCACGTGAAGACGAGGCGGTTCGGCGGTTCCCACACGAGCACGTGTGACCACTTGCAATCGCTGCCGTCGGCACCGAGCTCGTAGATTCGTCCACCCTCCTTTGGCTCCAACACCATGTGGGACTCCTGTCCCTGCAGCATGTGATGCTCCTGCGGCCACCAGCTGCCGATGTCCTCGGTGAACACGGTAAAGGCACGCTCGAGCGGCGCGTCGACGACGATCGACGCTGTCACGGCGGTCTCGACATCAGCCATGGGACTCTCCTTCTTCTGTCTCTTGGTTCTCTTTTTCGACCCGGGTCTTGAACGAATGCAGCGCCGTTCGCCAGAAGCGCTCGAGGTAATCGCGCAGGCCTTCCAGGCCGTCGGGGTCGAGGCTGTAGACGCGGCGCGTTCCGACCTGGACGTCACGCACGAGGCCCGCCTCCTTGAGCACCTTCAGGTGCTGGGAAACCGCCGGGCGGCTGATCGGCAGGCGGCCGGCCAGGTCCACGACGGCGGAGGGACGCTCGCTGAGCTGCTCGAAGATGGCTCGTCGGGTGGGATCGCCGAGGGCGTCGAGCACATGGGGGCGAGTGGCAGGGGGGTAAGTTTTCACTTACCGTAAGTTGTAACTTACGGTGGGGGTGGCGTCAAGGGCGGATCGGGCGCGGCCGCCGGGACGGTTCCGGCGGGCAGGCTCGGTCGGCTACCCCTCGTACCAGCGATACCGCGTCCAGCCCGCCATGGGCCGCGCGCCCATCTGTTGGTAGAAGTCCATGGCCGGCTGGTTCCACTCGAGGACTTCCCACTCGAGGCGACCGTCGGTCTGCGAGCGCAGGTGGTCGACGAGCGCCGTGGCGTGGCCTTTGCGGCGGTGCGACGGGCGCACGTAGAGGTCCTCGAGCCAGATGCCGGTCTTGCCGAGGAACGTGGAGAAGGTGCGGAACCACAGCGCGTGGCCGGCCAGGCCCCCGTTGCCGTCCTCCACGACGGTGTCGAAGACGACCGCGTCGGGCGCGAAGAGGGTGCGGGCGAGATCGTCCTCGGTCGCGGTCACCTGGTGGGCGAGCTGCTCGTACTCGGCGAGCTCGCGGATCATCGCGACGAGCTCGGGGACGTCCGCCTCGACCGCCGGGCGGATCATCCGGTGCGGGCCCTGTTCGCTGCGGAGACGACGGCGCTGAGCGAAGCATCGAGTATGGACGAGTCGCGTCCGACGCCCCACCAGGTCGCGCCGTCGGGACCGGCACACTCCACGTACGCCACCGCCGAGGCGCCCGAGCCCTCCGTCAGCGCGTGCTCGGAGTAGTCCTTCACCTCAAGCACGATACCGAGGTCGGCCTTCAGCGCGCCGACCAGCGCGTCGATGGGGCCGTTGCCCTGCCCGGAGATGGTGCGGTGCTGGCCGTCGATGAGCAGCTGCGCCGTGACACTGGTGCGGCCCTTGCCCGTGGTGACCTCGCTCGTCATGAGACGCAGCCCCGCGTCCTCGGGCAGGTAGATCTCCTCGAAGACGTCGCGCATCTGGCCCGAGCGGATCACCGTCCCGCTCGCTTCGGTGATCTCCTGGACGCGCTTGGAGAATTCGACCTGCAGTCGCCGCGGCAGGTCGAGACCGTGGTCGGTGTCCATGACGTACGCGACGCCGCCCTTGCCGGACTGGCTGTTGACCTGGATGATCGCCTCGTACGTGCGGCCGGTGTGCTTGGGGTCGATCGGCAGGTACGGGACCTCCCACTCGTCGTAGTCCTTGCCGATGGCGGTCATGCCCTTCTTGATCGCATCTTGGTGCGATCCGGAGAACGCGGTGTACACCAGGTCCCCGGCGTAGGGGTGCCGCGGGTGGACGGGCAGGCGGGTGGCGTATTCGGCGGTTCTCCTCACTTTTTCGATGTCCGAGAAGTCGAGGGCGGGATCGATGCCCTGGCTGAAGAGGTTCATCGACAGGGTCACCACGTCGACGTTCCCGGTGCGCTCGCCGTTGCCGAACAGCGTGCCCTCGATGCGGTCGGCGCCGGCGAGGACAGCAAGCTCGGCGGCCGCGACCGCGGTGCCGCGGTCGTTGTGCGGGTGCAGGGACAGGATGATGGCTTCGCGGTTCTTGATCGTCCGTCCGAACCACTCGATGACGTCCGCGTAGACGTTCGGGCTGTACATCTCGACCGTCGCCGGGAGGTTGAGGATCATCGGGTTCTGCGCCGTGGGCTGGATCACGTCCATGACGGCCTCGCAGATCTCCACCGCGAAGTCGGGCTCGGTCCCGGTAAAGCTCTCGGGCGAGTACTCGTAACGCAGGATGGTGCCGTTGTCGATGAGCTGGGCCTCGTACTGCTTGCACAACTGCGCTGCGTTGACGGCGATGTCGATGATCCCCTTCTTGTCGAGCCCGAAGACGACCCTTCGTTGCAGTTCGGAGACCGAGTTGTAGAAGTGGACGCAGGCCCGGGGCGCGCCTCGGAGGGATTCGAAGGTGCGCTCGACCAGCTCCTTTCGGCATTGCGTGAGGACCTGGATCTCGACGTCGTCGGGGATAAGTCGTTCGTCGATGATGAGGCGCTGGAAGTCGTAGTCGGTCTGGCTCGCCGAAGGGAACCCGACTTCGATCTCCTTGAAACCGACGTCGACGAGCTGCTGGAAGAGCGCCAGCTTGCGCTCGGAATCCATGGGGTCGATCAAAGCCTGGTTGCCGTCGCGGAGGTCGACGCTCGCCCAGCGGGGCGCCTTCTCGAACTGGCGGTCCGGCCACGTGCGGTCGTGCAGCTGGAGCGGGACGTGCGAGCGGTACTTCTGCCACGGCATCGGCGATGCCAGGGGGTCGCAAGGCATGGCCAGGGGCTGGTGACCCCGGTCCGTGTGCGTGTTGCCCGTGTGCGTGTGCGTGTGCGTGTTGCCACCATCCCCTTTCTGTGCCTCGGTCGTCACGGTCGTGTCCCTTCTCTGTCTGGTGTGTGTATAGATATGCGCATATCGAGCGGTCGCGGGTCGTCCCTCGTCTGGCCCAACAAAAAACCCCCTGGCCAGATGGCTCAGGAGGTCGTCAGCGAACGCGATGTGGCGTTCGCCGTCAGGTAAGCAGCAGGTCTGAGGTCGAGGGCTTCACCGTCATTTCACGGCAATTGTAGCCAAATTCGGGCGTCCGGCGTCAAGGGCCGCCCCGACCGTTCCTGCGGGTCATGCCGGCTCCGCCTTCACGACTGGCGAGCCGAAGCGCAGGAGGTTCCCGTCGGGGTCGGTATGCGCCGCCTCCCAGACGCCGAACCCGGGGTCGAAGAGGTCCGTGGTCTCCCCCACGCCCGCCCGGCGCCACTCGGCGTGGAGCGTGTCGGCGTCGTCAGCCGCCAGGTAGGCGGCCCCGGGCATGAAGGGCTCGCCGTCCGCGTCCTCGGCCACATGACGGAAGTGGATGCGCACCGCGTCACGGGCTGCCGTGGCGTACCCGCCGCCGTGGACGTGCACCTCGAACCCCAGTGCCTCGTAGTGGGCCCGCATCGTCTCCATGTCGGCGGTCGGGAAGATCGGTGCGGCGCTCTGCAGGGTGGCCATGCCCGGTGACGCTACTTTGGACGGATGCGCCGTCTCCTGTGGACCGTGACGAAGGCAGGCCTTCTTATCGCCGTGCTCGCGATTGTGCGCTCGGTGCTGCTCGACCGCGCGCCCCAACGGGCCCTCAACGGCGACGAGCCGATCATCGGCAGCCTCGACACTTGGCCGGCGGTTCCGAGGAAGCCGACCGCCTGACGCCGACACAGGCCGGTGGATGCCGACGCATCCACCGAGATCGCCAACGTCCCGCGTGGATTCCGCGGTTACTTTGCGGATCCCCGCGTCACGGCAAAGAGGTTCCAGGACCCGGGCACACCCTTGAGCTCGCGTGCTCCCCGGTCTTCGAAGTCGATTCCTGAGCCCGCCACCAGATCGGTGACAGTGCGGGACACCAACGTCTCGCCCGGCTGTGCCGCGCTGCACACCCGCGCCGCGATGTGCACCGCGATGCCAGCGATGTCGTCGCCTCGCTGCTCGATCTCTCCGACGTGGACGCCACAGCGAATGGAGACGCCGATTTGGGCGACGCCGTCGGCCATGGCCCCAGCGCAGCGAATGGCCGCGGCCGGCCCTTCGAACGTGGCGAGGACGCCGTCACCCGTCTGCTTCACGACCTGACCGCCAAACCGGGAGACCTGTCGCTCCGCGAGCAGGTCGTGGCGGTCCAAGCGCTCTCGCCACACGTGGTCCCCGAGACTGCGCGCCGTCTCCGTGGACTCGACGATGTCAGTGAAGAGGACCGTCGCCAAACGCCGAGTCCCCTGTGGCGCGTGCCGGGTTCCGGTCAAGAACTCCTCGATTTCGCCCACCGTGTCGGTGTCGTCGGCCCATGGGAGGTGATCGGCGGAAGGGATCTCGGTGACGACGGCTTTGGAGATGTGCGTTCCCAGATATCTGCCGTGATCCACTCGCACGAACCTGTTGCCGACGGAGTGAAGGACCAGGGTCGGGACTTGGACCTGCGGGAGGAGATCGCGCACATCGGAGCCCCCCGACATCATGAACATTGCCCGGGCGGTGGATGGGCTGGCCCCGCGGTGGCCGGCCTGTCGCCACCAGCTTTGGAAATCGCCGTCGTCCATGCGGCTCGGTGCCATAAGCGGAAGGTCGTCGACTGCATCGGGCTGAACCAGAGGGGTCGACGCGGGCTCCACCAGGGAATCGACAAAGCGGTTGTAGAACTCCGCAGGGATCCCGATGGGGTAGTCGTCCGCCCGGAGGAGTCGGGCGTACGCGTTGATCAACACGAGCGCTCGTATCGCCGTGGGATTGGTGGCCGCGAGGAATACGGCCACGGGTCCGGAGTGGCCGGTGGCCAAGAGCGCAGCCTCATCGGAGCCGGCCGCCGACATCACGGCAAGCGTGTCGCTGGCGTGCTGCTCGATCGTCGCACCGCCCGAACTGAGGGGGTCGGACAGTCCGATCCCGCGAGGATCGAAACGGATGAACCGCGTGAAGGCCGCGAGGCCTTCGACGTAGCCCTGCCACCGGACTTGGTCGTTCGCGGCCTCGATGGACATGTTGCTCCCGTTGCCGACCTCGACCAGGTCGATCGGGCCCTCCCCGAGGACCACGAAGGCAAGGTGCGCCCCGTCGGCCGTCTTCGCATAACGGATGTCGGGGGTTGTCACAGCAACAGTCTTGTCGAATCGGGTCAGACGGGCGCCCCCGAGGCCGTCGGCAGCACCACCCAGCCGACTTCTCAGAGTGTGACGCGGTGCAGCTCTTGGATCCCGCCGTCGCCGCGTAGCTGTTCGATGACCGCGTCGGGCGCCGGCGTCGTCGTCGAGATCACCATCATCGCCGTCGACGTCTCAGGGCTCGGTCCGACCGCCATGGACGAGATGGAGACGCCTGCCTGGCCCAGCGCGGTCCCGACGACACCGATCACGCCCGGACGGTCATCGTTGCGCACGACGAGCATGTGTTCCGCGGGCGGCACCTCCACGACATGCTCGTCCACCATGACGATGCGCGGCTCGGTGCGCAGGCCCGCCGTGATCAGCGTGCCCGCCACCGAGTGCGAGCCCGAGCGCAATGTGATCAACGACTTGTAGTCCGCGGAGGTCGCCGTCGACGACTCGCGGACCTTCAGGCCGCGCTGTTCGGCCAGCTGGGGCGCGTTGACGTACGAGACGGCCTCCTCGGCGGTGCCGCCGAAGATGCCCTTGAGCACCGAGAGCGTGAGGATGCCTGTGCTCTCCCCCGCCAGCTCGCCCTGGCACTCGATGTCGATCGAGTCCGGCATCCCGTCGTGCAGGCCGACGAAGAAGCGCCCGAGCTGCTCGGAGAGTCCCATGAACGTGCGGACGGTGTCGGAGACGTCGCGGGCGGCCACGTTCACGGCGTAGGGGACGAAGTCGCCGGCGAGCGAGAGCAGCACCTGCTCGGCGATCGTGACGCCGGCCTTGTCCTGCGCCTCCTCGGTCGATGCGCCGAGATGCGGCGACACCACCACGCCCGGCAGCTCGAACAGCGGTGACTCGGTCGCCGGCTCCTTGGCGAACACGTCGAGCCCGACGCCGGCCACGATGCCGTCGCGGATCGCGCCGGCCAGCGCCTCCTCGTCGACGATGCCGCCGCGGGCTGTGTTGATGATGCGGATGCCCGGCTTGCACTTGGCCAACAGCTCGCGCCCGAAGAGGCCCATGGTCTCGGGCGTCTTGGGCGTGTGGATGGAGACGAAGTCCGCCTCGGCCACCAGCTCCTCGATGCTCACCAGCCGCACCCCCATCGCCCGCGCCCGGTCCTGGGACACGAAGGGGTCGAAGCCGATCAGTTCCATGCCGAAGGCGTGTGCCCGTTGTGCGACGAGCGAGCCGGCCCGCCCGAGCCCGACGACACCGAGCACCTTGCCGTGGAGCTCGACGCCCTCCCACTTCGAGCGCTCCCAGCGCCCCGCCTTGAGGGCCGCGTCCGCCTGCGGGATGTTGCGCGCCTGCGCCAGCATCAGCGCCATCGCCTGCTCCGCCACCGACAAGATGTTCGACGTCGGCGCGTTGACGACCATCACGCCACGCTCGGTCGCCGCGGTGACGTCGACGTTGTCGAGCCCCACCCCGGCGCGGCCGACCACCTGGAGCGACGAGCCCGCCGCCAGCACGTCGGGCGTGACCTGGGTGGCCGAGCGGATGATCAGCGCGTGGGCGCCGACGATCGCCTCGAGCAATCCCTCGGGGCTCAGGCCCTCCTGGACGTCCACCTCGTGACCCGCGGCGGCGAGCAGGTCGAGCCCGCTCTGCGCGATCTTCTCCGTTACCAGTACCCGTGCCACCGCGGTGGTTCTCCTTGCTCCCCCCGCCTCGTGTGGTGCAGCCGACTGTGCCGACCGCCCGGTCGGCTCCGTCTGCTCAGTCTGCTCAGTCTGCTCAGTCTGCTCAGTCTGCTCAGTCTTGCGCCTCGCCGAACAATGCGGCCAACCGGGTCACGCCCTCGACCATGTCGTGGTCCGCCATGGCATAGGACATGCGAAAGAAGCCCGGCGCGCCGAACGCCTCACCGGGCACCACCGCCACCTTGGCCTCGTTGATGCACAGCTCGGCCAACTCCGCGCTGCTCGCCGGACGAAGGCCGAGGAGGGACCGGCCCAGCAGCCCCTTGACCGACGGGAATGCGTAGAACGCGCCCTCGGGCACCGGGCAGACGACGCCGTCGATCTCGTTGAGCATCTTGACGATGGTACGTCGGCGGATGTCGAACGCGTCTCGCATCGACGCCACGTCCTCGAGGCCGCCCGCCACCGCGGCCAGCGCGGCGCGCTGCGCCACGTTCGAGACGTTGGAGGTCTCGTGGCTCTGGATGTTGGTGGCGGCGACGATCGCGTCGCTCGGCCCGATCATCCAGCCGACGCGCCACCCGGTCATGGCGTAGGTCTTGGCCACGCCGTTGACCACGATGCAGCGGTCGGCGAGTTCGGGCACCAGGACCGGCATGGAATGGTGCTCGACGCCGTCGTAGGTCAGGTGCTCGTAGATCTCGTCGGTCACGACCCAGATCCCCTTGGCCAGGGCCCAGCGGCCGATCGCCTCGATCTCCTCACGCGGGTACACCGCGCCGGTCGGGTTGGAAGGCGACACGAACAGCAACGCCTTCGTGTTGGGCGTCCACGCCGCCTCGAGGTCGTCGACCGAGCTCCGGAAACCGGTCGTCTCGTCCGAGCCCACGTACACCGGCGTCCCCCCGGCGAGCGCGATGGACTCGGGATAGGTCGTCCAGTAGGGCGCGAGCACGATGACCTCGTCGCCGGGGTCGCACAACACGGCGAACGCGTTGGCGACCGCCTGCTTGCCACCGTTGGTGACGAGGACCTGTGCGGCCGTGATCTCGAGACCCGAGTCGCGCTTGGTCTTCGCGGCGATGGCCTCGCGCAGCGCAGGGATGCCGGACGTGGGCGTGTAGTGGTGGTTGGCCGGGTCCCGGCAGGCTGCGACGGCTGCCTCCACGATGTGCGCCGGCGTCGGGAAGTCCGGTTCACCCGCGCCGAAGCCGATGACGTGTTCTCCCGCCGCCTTCAGCGCCTTCGCCTTCGCGTCCACGGCGAGGGTGGCGGAGGGCGACACGGCGGCTGCCCGACGCGAGATGCGGCGGAGCTCGGTCGTGGAGGGGGTGGTCGTCACGGATGTCATGATCTCATACGTGCCAGAGATCCCCGACATCACGATCCCGCCCTCGCTCCTGCCCTCCGACGGCCGTTTCGGGTCCGGGCCCTCGAAGGTCCGGCCCGCACAGATGGACGCGCTCGCCGCTGTCACGACGACGTACCTCGGCACCAGCCACCGGCAGAAGACCGTGAGGTCTCAGGTGGGGCGGGTGCGCGCCGGCATGCGCCAGCTCTTCTCCCTCCCCGACGGCTACGAGGTCGTACTCGGCAACGGGGGGACCACCTGCTTCTGGGACGCCGCCACGTTCGGGCTGATCGAAGAGCAGAGCCAGCACCTCAGCTTCGGCGAGTTCTCCTCGAAGTTCGCGGCCGCCGTGTTGGCGGCCCCCCACCTCAAGGACCCCCGGGTGATCGAGTCGGAGGTGGGCACACACCCGCTCCCGACGGCGGACACCTCGGTCGACCTCTACGCGCTGACCCACAACGAGACGTCCACCGGCGTCGCAATGACCATCCGGCGCCCGTCCGGTGCCGCCCTGCCGGCCGAGGGCGGCGGACTGGTGGCGGTCGACGGCACCTCCGGCGCCGGGGGGCTGCGGGTGGACCCCACCGAGTTCGATGCCTACTACCTAGCCCCGCAGAAGTGCTTCGCGAGCGACGGCGGCCTCTGGATCGCCTTGATGTCGCCGGCCGCCCTGGACCGGGTCGAGCGGATCGCGGCGGCCGGCCGTTGGATCCCGACCTTCCTCGACCTCAAGACGGCGGTCGACAACTCGAGACTCGACCAGACGTACAACACGCCGGCGCTCGCCACGATCTACCTCCTCGCCGAGCAGCTCGACTGGATGAACGACAACGGCGGCCTCGAATGGACCGCCTCGCGCTGCGACCGCTCTGCCGAGATCCTCTACACCTGGGCCGAACAGTCCGGTTTCGCGCGCCCCTTCGTCGAGAAGCC
>DATAYX010000018.1:0-2140 GCA_036272355.1 Acidimicrobiales bacterium | reverse complement strand
CTTGGTGTAGTTGATGACGCCCGCCTTGGCCGCGGCGTAGGCGGCGTACCCGGGCGCGGCCCGGACGCCCTCGATGGAGGTCACGCTCATGATGCTGCCCTTGAGCTGGTGCTCCACCATGACCCGGGCGACGCGCTGCGTGCAGAGGATCACGTGCTTGAGGTTCGAGCGGTAGAGGGCGTCCCAGCCGTTCTCCGTCGTCTCGAGCAGCGGCGAGTTGAAGACGCCGCCGGCGTTGTTGACCAGGATGCCGACGGGGCCGAGCTCGGCGACGGTGCGCTCCAGGGCGGCATCCACCTCGGCCGGATCGCGCACGTCGACCTGGAGGCCCAGGCCACCGACCTCTTCGCCCGCCGCGGCGGCGGTGTCCGCATGGCGCTCCCAGATGGCGACTTTCGCCCCGAAGGCCCGGAAGCCGTTGGCGATGCCGCGCCCGATCCCCGAGCCGCCGCCCGTGACCACGGCGACACGGTCCGTGAGGAGGATGGAGGAGGGGTCGATCGGCACGAGAGGACAGTACAGTGAACCTGACGTCGGCGTCAGGGTCGAGGTCGAACAGAGCGATGCCCCGGGTGTGGCCCGGAGCGGTCGGGGGGTTGTGTGCCGAGAATCGAGCCGATTCCGATGGACGAGCTGGCGCCGGAGCCGCGCCGCATCATCGAGGAGGGGGTGGCCGACGGGCTCTATGCCACACCGATACCGCTCCAGATCTTTGCCTACAAGACGCAGCAGATCCTGATGACGAACGCCGCGCGCACGACGTGGGGCCAGAAATCGCTCCTCGGGGGACGGATCCTCGAACTCCTGCGCATCCGCAGCGCCCAGTTGGGCGAGTGCCAGCCCTGCATGCAGTCACGGAAGCACGACTCCATCACCGAGGAGGACGTGGCCTGTCTCGTGTCGCCGGGCGGGGCGGAGCTCAACGATCAGGAG
Source organism: Acidimicrobiales bacterium (assembly GCA_036272355.1). Lineage (GTDB taxonomy): Bacteria > Actinomycetota > Acidimicrobiia > Acidimicrobiales > RAAP-2 > Bog-473. The sequence continues at coordinate 1,207 of DATAYX010000018.1, read as the reverse complement.
CGGCTCGCAGTCGAGTTCCTCGACCTTCTCTCTGCCGACCACCACGCGATCGACGACGAGTTCTACCGGCGGCTGGGAGAGCACTTCACGTCGGCACAGATCATCGAACTGGGCTTCGCCTGCGCGAACTCGATGGGCCTACACCGCTTCATCCACACGCTCGACGTCTTCGGCGACTCGCCACCGGTCATCCCCTACAGCGCCGGACAGGTGGACTCGGCGATCGACGAACCCGCCGTGCACGCCGCACCGTGAGCCAGACGATCCTGGTGACGGGGGCCACAGGCCTGGCCGGCGCCAACATCTGCAAGCTGCTCGTCGAACGGGGTGACGCCGTTCGTGCCCTGGCTCGCGAGAGCGCGGACACCGGGCCGCTCACTGCTCTGGGCGTCGAAGTCGTCACTGGCGACGTCACAGATCCGGAGGCGGTCTTGCGGGCGGCGAGGGGATCGGATTGCGCAATCCACTGCGCGGCGTTGCTCGGCGGAGCCAGCCAGAATCTGGCCGACTTCGAAGCGGTGAACATCGGCGGCACGAAGAACGTTCTCGACGCGGCGGAGACGGCCGACTTGCGACGCGTGGTTGCCGTGAGCACCGGCACGTTCTTCGACACGACCACCGGCCTCGACCGCGAGGACGCGCCGGTGATGAAGAACCCGAGCCAGGACCCGTACACCGTCACGAAGATGGCCGCCTTCCTGGACGCGATGGCACGGGCCGCCAAGGGTCGTGACGTCGTCAGCACGCATCCCGGCGCGATCTTCGGGCCTTCGCCTGTGTCGAGTAACGCGCTGGGTATGACGAGCTTCAACCGCGTGCTGCTTTCGGCGGCGCGAGGGCGTATCGAGCGCTACATCAAGTTCCCGGTCAGTTGGGTCTTCGCCGAGGACATCGCGCGCGGCTGCCTTCTGGCCTTGGACAAGGGGGTGGCCGGTGAGCGCTACATGCTCGACGGCAGGCCCGAGGACGTCGTGAGCACCGCCGAAGCCTGCAACCGCATGTGCGCCGTTGCAGGACTCGACCACCATGTCATAGACGTCGAGGCGTCGGACGACCCGGAGCTGGCGAAAGTCTTCGGGCCCACACTCGTCGCCATCGCCAAGAAGGCCGCCCGCGGCACCCCCGAGCGCAGGACCCTCGAGGACTCCAAGACGTACAAGCGCCTCGGCTACAGCCCCATCAGCCTCGACGAAGGGTTGGCCGCGAC
>DATAYX010000017.1:0-6553 GCA_036272355.1 Acidimicrobiales bacterium | reverse complement strand
GGCTCACCGATGGCGTAGTCCACCCCGACGTCGTCCGGTCCGGCGTCCATGTCGGCCGCCCACGCCGCGTCGACGGAACACAGGTACCACTGGCACCAACCGACGGGTTCGCCGTCGTGCAGCACCACGAGCATGTGCGTGCCGGACCCCTCCGCGACGTTCCCCCCGATGTCCTCGAGCTCGGCCTCGAGCGACGAACCCGCCAGGTACCAGCGGGCCACGTGCGGCTCGCCCAGCCAGCGCTCGACGAGCGCGAGGTCGTCCACCCCCATCGGCCGCAGCGTCACCATCGGCTCAGCCGGCGACGAGCAGCCGGTACCCCATGTCGATCGACGCGCGCCCCGCCAGCTCCGCGTGGCGTTCGTGCCAGGCGCCGCTCGCCAGGTCGGCCTCCAGCCGTGCGATCCCCAACGTGGTGGTCTCGGGGTGCGCCAGTGCCGTGCCCGAATTGTTCGCCCGGACCCGGTGGTCGAGATACTGCTCGGGCCGGCACCAGTAGGCGCCGAGCACCCCGTCCTGCAGGTCGCGGTAGACGGGCATGTCGATCGAAACGGTGGCGCCGATCGCCTCGGCGATCACGTCGGCCGAAGGCGTGCACGCCAAGGTGTGCCCCAGGACCTCGGGCAGGTACTCCTGGAGCAGCCAGAACCGGGAATGGACCTCGAAGTCGATGCCGAACACCACCCGGCGTGGCGCCACCCGGCACAGCTCGGCCAGGCCGCGCTCCCAGTCGGACCAGTGGTGCACGGTGAGGATGGCCATGACGACGTCCGCCCACCCGGCCGCCACCGGCAGGTCCGCCGCGACCGCCCGCACCGCCGGCGCCGCGTCGGCGGGCCGCTGCTCGAGCATGACCCCGGACGGCTCGATCGCCACGACCTCGCGCCCGATCGGCTCGTAGGAGCCCGTCCCCGCGCCGACGTTGACGATGCGCCGCGCGTCGCCGATCTGCGCCGCCACGATCGCCTCCCAGCGTGGGTCGGCGCGCCGGTTCGTCGTGTACTGCCGCCCGATCCTGTCGTAGACCGGCGAGGTCGTCACGGCATGCGCCGGCGGCGGCGTCGAGCGCCGCTCAGGCGGCCGACTTCTCCAAGATGTGCACGCCGCAGGCCGACCCGAGGCCGATGACGTGGGCCAGGCCTACCTTCGCGCCCTCGATCTGGCGGTCGCCGCCTTCGCCCCGCAGGTGTTGGGCCACCTCCCAGATGTTGGCGATGCCCGTCGCCGCGATCGGGTGGCCCTTCGACTCCAGACCACCCGAGACGTTCACAGGGGTCGTGCCGTCGCGCCACGTGGCGCCCGAGTTGAAGAAGTCGGCCGCGCCGCCCTCCTCGCAGAGCATGAGGTTGTCGTAGTGCACCAGCTCGGCGGTGGCGAAGCAGTCGTGCAGCTCGACCAGGTCGAGGTCGGCCGGACCGACGCCCGCCTGCTCGTAGGCCTGGTTGGCCGCGTTCCGGGTCAGCGTGTTGACGTTCGGGAGGATCTGGCAGGCCTCCTCGAACGGGTCCGTCGTCAGGATCGACGCCGAGATCTTGACCGCCCGCTTCTGCTGCTCCTTCGAGAGGGTCTTGAGCTTGGACCCCGACACGATGACGGCCGCCGCCGCCCCGTCGCAGTTGGCCGAGCACATCGGCCGCGTGTTCGGGTAGGCGATCATGACGTCGCCCATGATCTCGTCGAGCGACATCTTCTTGGTGTAGGCCGCCTTCGGGTTCAGCGTCGAGTGCGAGTGGTTCTTCTCGGCGATCTTGGCGAAGAGCTCGAAGCTCGTGCCGCCGTACTTGTGGCCGTACTCGAGACCGATCTGGGCGAACACTCCCGGCATGATCTCGGTGCCGATCCGCCCGTCGACCCCCGCCACCGCGCCGTAGCGGCCGTGCGGGGTCCAGGTGTTGGAATCGGCCGAGCGGCTGCCGCCGGCGAGCAGGCCCGCGCCGGCGAGCTTCTCGACGCCGAACGCCAACCCCATGTCCGTCTCGCCCGCCTTCACCGCCATGGCCGCCACCCGCAACGCCGTCGCGCCGGTAGCGCAGGCGTTCGAGACGTTGTAGACGGGGATGCCCGTCTGCCCCAACTGCTTCTGCACCATCTGACCGGTCGGCGCCATCGCCATCATGAGGTTGCCGGCGCCGATGATGCCGATGTCCTTCATGGTGACGCCGGCGTCCGCCAGCGCACCTTGCACGGCTTCCGACGCCAGGTCGACGATGTCCTTGTCGGGGTGCTTCCCGAACTTCGTCATGTCGATGCCCAAGATCCAGAGCTCTTCCGAAGCGGATGCCATCGTCCTTACCCTCCTAGTGGTTCGAAGCCGAAGCCGACCGCTTCGGTGCCTTCGTCGTCCGTGCCGATGACCTCGGTGGCCAGTCGGACCTTCATGCCGGTGCTCACGTGGTCGGCGTCGGGGGTGACGTTGATCAGGTTCCCCCGCACGCTCGTGCCCTCGCAGTCGACCACCGCCGCCACGAACGGCACCGGGATGCCGGGAGCGGCGAAGGACACGATGGTGAAGGTGCGCACCTCACCGGTGGTCGCGACGTCGGCTGGCTTGAACTCGGTGTTGCCGCACGAGGCGCATGCGTTGCGCCGGTCGAAGAAGCGCGCCCCACAGGACGTGCACTCGTGGGCCACCAGGTGCGGGTCGTCCCCCAGCACCAGATAGTCCACCAACGGGATCTGCTTGGCCATCGAAGCCCCCATGAGCTCTGTCGAAAAGAAGGTTCTCAAACTACCGTGACGGCCGGCGAACCGGCCAAACCGTCGGGAGGCCCTTCGGGCCCGCCGAGCCTGTCCGCCGGACCGGTTCCGGCGGCACCGGCGGCCCGCCACCAATTCCCGTTGCTTGCAGCGGCACTGCAAATTCGCACATGATCCTGACAAGGCGGCGGGAATCGGGACCGGTGGGGGCGCCTTGATTGAAGGAGGGCCCATGGGCGGGTTCGGGTTCCGGAGTGCGGGCTGGCGTCGAGGCCCGGTCGTCATACGTCTCGCGGTGGCTTCGTTGGTCACGATGGCCGGTGCGCTCGGCGCGGTCGCGCTCTCGGGAGCGGCGCCGGCCGGTGCCATCGGGTCCACGTACTACGCCTATCCGGCCGGCGGCACGACCACCCCGCTGTCGTGTCCGCAGACGACCATCGTCGCCGACCAGTGCACGTTGACCCAAGCGCTCGCGGTGGTGGGCGCGGGTGACACGGTGGCCCTTGCAGTTGCGGGAATCGAGAGCGACCCTTCCACCTGGTACGTGGGCAACTTCAGCGTCTCGGGCGGCAGCGGCGGCCTGGCCTCACCTCTGGTTATTGAACCGGCGGCCGGCGTCAGCAACCCGATTCTCGACGGCAACGGCGGCAGCTCGATCGGCTGTCCGACCGGCAGCTGTAACCTCGCCGTCCTGACCATCCCGAGCGGCGCCTTTGTCGACGTCAGCGGCGTGACGGTGCAGAACGCCGACAATACGAACTTCGGTGGCGGCGGCATTCAGAACAACGGCGCGCTCGACGTCTCCGGATCGACCTTCCGTAACGACCAGTCGTCGAGCTTCGGTGGGGCCATCAACAACGACATGGTGGCAAATGTCACGGGCAGCACATTCGTGGGGAATCAGGCGACTCTGGACGGGGGAGCAGTGGACAGCGCGGAGTTCGGGGCCGACAGCACCCTCACCGTCAGAGGATCGAGCTTTTCGAGCAACAATGCCGCCATAGGCGGCGCAATCGCCAATGCAGCGAACGGCGGCACGGGCGCATTGACCGTGGCTTCCAGCACCTTCTCGCAGAACACCGCGGACAGCGGCGCCGCGGTGATCAACGGCGAGTCGGGTGGAAACGCCACTGCCACGGTCACGTCATCGACCTTCGACCACAACGCCGCGCTCACCGAGGGCGGCGCAATCGATACGGCGAAGACCGCCAATGCCACGATCCAGATCTCGGACTCCACTCTGTGGGCGAATTCGGCGCGTTTCACCGGCGGCGCCGTCGAGAACGGTGCGAACGTGGGGTCTGGCACTCTCGATATCTCCGATTCGACCTTGGTCGGCAACCAGGCGGGTGGGAGTGGCGCCGCAGTGAACAGCGAGGCCAGCGGGGGCACCGGGACGGTCACGATCAGCAGCTCGACCATCGTTGCGAACATCGCTGACAACGAAGCGATTTTTGCGCCGGTTGGCACGAACACGCTCACCGCTGACATCGTCGCCGAGAGCGGTCCTGGCAAGAGCTGCTACGGGCTCGGGCTCGGCAAGATCACCGACGGCGGCTTCAATGTCGGCGACGACGGCTCCTGCGGCTTCTCGGGAACAAGTGTCGACAATCCCGCCATCGACCACTACTTCGGCGGGTTCGGGCTCTACGGCGGCACGACTGAGACCATCCCGCTCAACGCCTCGCCGAACGCACCTGTTGGTCCCGACCCAGCGCTCGAAACGATCCCCGCAGGAGGCCTGCTGCCCGACGGCACGCCAATCTGCTCGATCCCGGACCAGCGCGGCGTCGTACGGACGGCGCCATGTGACGTCGGTGCCTACGAGACGCATATCACCGGCGTCGAGAGCGCGGCGGCCCTCGTCGGTTCTGCCACCAGCGCCACCGCTGGGGACTCGGTGACCTACACCGCGACGGTGGTCCCGATCACCGACGACGAGCCGGGGTCGGCGGTCACCTTCATCCAGGACGGCGTGCCCGCAACGTGCGCGGGGTACTCCTTCGATGGCCAGACCGCCACGTGCACCCTTACCTATCCGGTGCCCGGCGCACACCAGGTCACGGCCACCTACGGCGGCGACAACGTCTTTGCACCCAGCTCACCCAGCGCGCCCTGGACCGTCAACGTCGCGCCTGTTGCACCGGCGCCCACGGCGACGACCCTCATTTCGAGCGCCACCGGCGTCGCCCCGGGCCAGTCGCTGACGCTCACCGCAACGGTCACGCCCATCCAGAGCGGGCTGTCGCCCGGCGCTGTCACCTTCGAAGACGACGGCCAACCGCTCATGTGCGGCGCCGGGAGCACCGCCTTCGACGGCACCACGGCGACCTGTGTCGTGATCTTCCCCGCCCCGTCACTGCCCCAGCATGAGGTGACGGCTGTCTACAGCGGCGATGCGACGGCCACCGGTTCCACGTCCTCTCCCCTCCTGATCACCGTGGCCTTCGCCAACCCCGGCTACCGGGTGGCCGCGGCCGACGGCGGCGTGTTCGCTTTCGGCGCGCCCTACGACGGCTCCATGGGCGGCCAGCACCTGAACGCGCCGATCGTCGGGATGGCGACGGACACCGCGACCGGGGGCTACTGGCTCGTCGCCTCCGACGGCGGCATCTTCAGCTTCGATGCGCCGTTCCACGGGTCCATGGGCGGCCAGCCCTTGAACCAGCCCATCGTGGGCATGGCCGCCACCGCGGACGGCACCGGATATTGGGAGGTCGCGGCCGACGGGGGCATCTTCGCCTTCGGGACTGCGGCGTTCCACGGCTCCATGGGCGGCCAGCACCTCAACGCCCCGGTCGTCGGCATGGCGCCCGACAACGCCACGGGCGGTTACTGGGAGGACTCCTCCGACGGCGGCATCTTCAGCTTCGGCGCGCCGTTCGACGGCTCGACGGGCAGCCTGCATCTCGACGCCCCCATGGTCGGCATGGCCGCGACGCCGGACGGCGGTGGCTACTGGCTGGCCGCTTCCGACGGCGGTGTGTTCACCTACGGCGATGCCGCCTTCCACGGCTCCAACGCCGACACGAACCTGGCCAGCCCGATCGTCGGCGTCGCCGCGGACATCTATACCGGCGGCTACTGGCTGGTCGCCGCGAACGGGGCGACACATGCCTACGGTGCCCCGGAGGACGGGCAGTTCCCCGACCTCGGCGGCGCAAGCCGCGCCGTCGCCATCGCCCCGGGCTGATCGCCTGGCCGGATGCCCGGCGGGTGCATGGCCGGACGGCCGCCATTAGGTTCGGCCCCATGCGCTACACACACCTCGGCCGTACCGGCCTCACCGTCAGCCGCCTGTGCCTCGGCACCATGAACTTCGGTCCCGAGACCGACGAGGCGACGTCCTTCTCGATCATGGACTCGGCGCTCGACGCCGGGATCAACTTCTTCGACTCGGCCAACGTCTACGGCCGCTCCAAGGGCCGCGGCGCCACCGAGGAGATCGTCGGGCGCTGGTTCGCGCAGGGCGGGGGCCGGCGCGAGAAGGTGGTCATCGCCACCAAGCTCTACGGGAACATGGGGGAGTGGCCGAACGAGGGCCAACTCTCGGCGCTCAACATCCGCCGGGCCTGTGACGCCAGCTTGAAGCGGCTGCAGACCGACTACATCGACCTCTACCAGATGCATCACATCGACCGCGCCACGCCGTGGGACGAGATCTGGGAGGCCATGGAGGTGCTGCGCAACCAGGGCAAGATCCTCTACGTCGGGTCGTCGAACTTCGCCGGTTGGCACATCGCCAAGGCGCAGGGGGCCGCAGCACGGCGCAACTTCATGGGGTTGGTGAGCGAGCAGTCGCACTACAACCTGTTGACCCGCAAGGTCGAGCTCGAGGTGCTGCCGGCGGCCGAGG
>DATAYX010000016.1:0-20446 GCA_036272355.1 Acidimicrobiales bacterium | reverse complement strand
CGCAAGCGGTCGACGAAAACCCGTGCCATCTGCACCGGGACCAGGGTGTCGTTCTGACCCTGCAGCACGAAGAACGGGGGTGCACCGGGGTGGACCCGGTAGGTCGGGGACGCCGCGCGGAACACCTCGGGGTGGTCGGCCTCCTTGACCTTCATGACGGTCTTCTCGAGCATCTCGACCAGTCCCGGGCCGAAGACGGCCGAGCCCTCGGGCGACGAGGTCAGGTCCATGACGCCGTAGAACGGGACGCAGGCCTGCACCGACGTGTCCGCCTGCTCGAAGCCGGGCTGGAACTCGGGGTCACCGGCGGTCAGCGCCGCCAACGCGCACAGGTGGCCCCCCGCCGAGCCCCCGCTGATGGCGATGAAGCCGGGGTCGCCGCCGTACTCGGCCACGTGATCCTTGGCCCACGCCAGCGCGCGCTTCACATCCACGATGTGGTCGGGCCAGGTGGCCTTGGGGCTGAGCCGGTAGTTGATGGCGACACAGACCCAGCCCCGGGCCACCAGCTCGAACATCATCGGCTTGCCCTGCTCACGCTTGTCGCCGATGACCCATCCGCCGCCGTGGACGTAGATCATCACCGGCGCATTCTCCCGGGGAACCAGGCGGGAGCGGTAGATGTCGAGGCGGTGACGCGGGCGGCCGTCCCCCCAGTAGTCGACGTTGCGGGTGACCTGGACCGCGCGTGACTTCATGGGGATGGCCCGGGTGACACGCCACCACCGGCCCCAGTTGGGGTCGGTCGGCTTGGCCGGGACGGGAAACGTGTCGCTGCGCACCTCGGAGAGGGCGGCCGCCGTGACGTCGGCGGCACGAAGGCCGGCGACGCCCAAGCCGAGCAGGCCGATCCAGCCGGCCACCGCGAAGGCCAGCCCGAGCCACCCGGCCCAGCCATCGAGGGCGCCGAACGCGACGAACAGGGCTGTGGCCAGCATCTGCCAGACGATGTTCTGGAGGGCAAGCTCACTGGTCCAGCTGGCCAGGACGAAGCTGACGATGGTGAGGGGCTCCCGCCGGATCGGGCGGTACGAAAGCGCGACGGCCACGGCCCCGACGACGGTGACGGCCAGATAGACGTACGGCACGCCTCCATCATCGCCCGAACGGGCCCGGAGCGCCGGTCCGCCCTGGTGGGAGGGCATTCCCAGTTGCCCAGCGGCCGACTTGGTGCGAGGTTATGGGCGAGGGGTACGCACCAAGGAGCACCATGACACCCGAACGGCTGAGCGGGCTCGACGCGAGCTTCCTCTATATGGAGACCCCCACGCTGCACATGCATGTGGCGATGGCGGCCGTCTTCGACCCCTCGACCGTGCCCGGCGGCTACTCCTTCCGGCGGGTGCGCCAGCTCATCAGCGACCGCATCCCGCTGGCCCCAGTGTTCCAGCGGCGCCTCGTGGAGGTGCCACTGCGTCTCGGCTTTCCCGTCTGGGTGGACGACCCCGAGTTCGACATCGACAACCACCTTCGGCGAGCGGCGTTGCCCGCACCCGGGGGCCTGCGCGAGCTGGGGGACTTCGCGGCCGACGTCATCAGCCGCCAGCTCCACCGCGACCGGCCGCTCTGGGAGATGTGGATCGTCGAGGGCGTGGAGGACGGGAAGATCGCGCTCGTCACGAAGATGCACCACAGCACGATCGACGGCGTCTCGGGCGCAGAGCTCCTCGGCGTTCTCTTCGACCTGGAGCCCGATCCTCCCGGGCAGGCGCCGACAACGTCGCGCCAACTCGACTCGCGCATTCCGTCGAGTTACGAACTGATGTCCCAGGCGATGGTGGCCAACCTGGTCGCCCCCTTCGACATGGGCCGCATGATGCTCCGCACGACCCGCAACATCTTCGACGTCCGTCGTATCCGCCGCGGCCTCCCGGGAACGTCGAAAGGTGCCCTCCCCTTGACGGCGCCGCGTACCTCGATCAATGCCGCGGTACACGCGAGGCGCCGCGTGGCCTTCGCGGCCGCCAGCCTGGCCGACGCCAAGACGCTGAAGAACGAGCTCGGGACCACGGTGAACGACGTGGTCCTGGCCATGGTCACCGGAGCGCTGCGTACCTATCTGCAGGCCGGCGACGAGCTGCCCGAGATCCCGTTGGTCTCCGTCGTACCGGTATCCGTCACCCCCGACGTCGCCGAGCTCAAGGGCTCCAACAAGGTCTCGTCCATGTTCGTCCAGCTGCCGACCCAGCTGGACGACCCGCTCGAGCGGTTGCGCGTGATCCACGAGGGCACCAAGGGCGCCAAGGAGGAGCACAAGGCGCTCGGTGCCTCGACGCTGCAGAACTGGGCCGAGCACGCGACGCCCAACGTGTTCGCCGTCGCCGCGCGCCTCTACACCGGGATGCGCCTGGCCGACCGCCATCGGCCGGTGGCGAACATGGTCGTCTCCAACGTGCCCGGGCCCGACTTCCCGCTGTACCTCGGAGGCAGCCAGCTGCTGGGCATGTTCCCGCTCGGTCCCGTGATGGACGGCATGGGCCTCAACATCACGATCATGAGCTACATGGGCGTCCTCTACTGGGGGCTGGCGGCCGATGCGCGCGCCGTGCCGCGCCTGTGGGACATCGCCGCCGCGATCCCCCACGCCCTCACCGAGCTGATGGAGGCCGCGGGACTGACGTCCGAGCCCTTCGACGTGCCGATCCACCTGGGTCCCGGCATGCCCCCCACGGCCAACTGGGTCCGCACGGCGGCGTCGGTGGAGAGTGAGGCGACCGGTAGCGTGAGCGCATGACCGTCAGAGAGCTGGGCCACCTGGTGCTGTACGTGCGCGACCTGGGGCGCTCCGCCGCCTTCTACCGCGACGTGCTGGGCTGGCGACAGGTCCTGCCCGAGCCCGGGACCGATCCGGTGGGCGCCGCGGCGTTCTCGTCGGGCCGCACCCACCACGAGCTCCTCCTCATCGAGGTGGGGGTGGACGCCACACCGATCCCCCCGGGCCGCCGCGTCGGCATGTACCACTTCGGCCTCAAGGTCGGCGACAGCGACGACGAGCTGCGGGTCGCGCTCAAGTCGGTGCAGGACGCCGGCGCCACCGTGGTGGGCACCTCGGACCACACCGTCACCCACAGCCTCTACATCCTCGACCCGGACGGCAACGAGATCGAGCTCTACGTCGACGTACCGGGGGTCGACTGGAAGTCGCACCCCGAGCTCATCGGCGCCGCCGTTCGCCCGCTGCAGCTCTGAGGTATCCCGAGCCGACGGTGCCCGCCGACCCACGGGGGGCACGAGCGCCACGCGTCCACAGCGACGACGACGGTGCGCGCGCCGCCGCCGAGACCTTGCAACGCGGTGGTGTCGTCGTCGTCCCGACCGACACCGTGTACGGCCTGGCGGCGCGTCCCGAAGACACTGACGCAGTGCGGGCGATCTACCGGGCCAAGGGACGACCCGGCGGGATGCACCTGCCCGTCCTGGCGGCGTCGTTGGAACAGGTGCGCGCGCTCGGCGTGGATGTCACGGACGCAGCGAACGCGCTGGCCGCGCGGTGGTGGCCGGGTCCCCTCACGCTGGCGTTCGGGTTCGACGGCGGTTCGGCACGGCCGGATTGGCTCGCGGGCCGCGAAGAGGTCGCGGTCAGGATCCCGGACCATCCGTTCCTGCGCGGCCTGCTGCGCACGACGGGCGTGTTGCTCGTGACCAGCGCCAACCCGCACGGCGCACCGACCGCGCGCGTGGCGGACGATGCCGGGGCCAGCCTGGGCGACTCCGTGGATCTGATCGTCGACGGCGGCGAGCTGACCGAGGTGCCCTCGACCCTGGTGAACGTGCGCCGCGAGCAGGCCGTGGTCGAGCGCGAGGGTGCGATTCCCCGGGCCGAGATCGAGGACGCCCTGGAGGGCCGCCCGTGACCCGCGCTGTGTTGGCCATCGAGACGTCGTGCGACGAGACGGCGGCGGCGGTCGTCGGGGTTGGGCTCGAGGTGCTCTCGTCGGTGGTGGCGAGCCAGGTCGAGCTGCATGCCGGGTTCGGTGGCGTCGTCCCCGAGCTCGCGAGCCGCGCGCACACCGAGACCATCACGCCGGTCGTGGCGCGCGCGCTCGAGGAGGCCGGCATGGCGGGTCCCGACCTCGAGGCCGTGGCGGTCACGTCCGGTCCGGGCCTCGTGGGGGCGCTGCTGGTGGGGATCGCGACGGCCAAATCGCTCGGGTTGGGCTGGGGTGTCCCGGTGGTCGGTGTCAACCATCTGGAGGGGCACCTCGCCAGCGTTTACCTGGCCGACCGCGAGGTGCCGTTTCCGCAGACCGCACTGCTGGTCTCGGGCGGCCACTGCATGCTGACGAGGGCGAAGGCGCCCGGGCTCTACGAGCTCCTCGGCGAGACCGTGGACGACTCGATCGGCGAGGCCTACGACAAGGTGGCCCGCTTCCTCGGGTTGGGGTATCCGGGCGGCCCGGTGCTGGACCGTCTCGCCGGGGCCGGCGAGGACCGCCTCGGGTTCCCGCGCCCGATGCTCGCCGACGGCTACGCGTTCTCCTTCTCGGGACTCAAGACAGCGGTGGTCAACTACGTGCGCTCGAACCCGGAGTTCGCGGTGGGAGAAGTGGCGGCCTCGTTCGTCGCCGCCTGCATGGACGTCCTCATCGCCAAATTGCGACGCGCGCTCGACGAGTTCGGCGACCCCGCCCTTGCGATCGTGGGCGGGGTGGCCGCCAGCCCCGTCCTGCGCGAACGGGCCCAGGCGCTGGCTGACGAGTTCGGCACCCAGTTGCTCATCCCACCGCAAAAGATGGCGACGGACAACGCCGCCATGATCGGCGTCGCCGCGTGGCACAAACTCGCAACCTTCGGCCCCAGCGCGCCGTCATTCGGGCCCGAACCCGATCTGCGACTGCAGTTCTCCTGAGGCCGGGTTCCCCCCTTCGCGCGCGCGAGACACCGACCATCGGCCACTCGGACGTGCGTCTCTGCGGTTCGGCTTACTCCTCAATCTGTTCGATCAAAAGAACAACAACAGGTACTGAATCGGGCTCGACAGAGCAGCCCGTTCGTTTCGGAAGGTATTTCAACGGGTAATCATGTGTCGGACTCGTCCTGCGATCGCAGCACAGGACGAGTCCCCTTGGCGACAGCCCCTGGATGTCTTGGGTGCATCCGGGGGCTGATCGCGTCTTGCGACGGCCCCCGGATGCCTACGTGCATCCGGGGGCCGTTCGCGCGCGTTGCATCAAGTTTGCGCGCATCGACGAACTCCCTGCGTGATTTGCGTGGGAGTCGGTGCACGGGATCGTTGCAAAGTGCGTTTGTCCCGAAACCCTTTGGGTAGGCCTATTGCAGCAACGCAACTTGCAAAGAAAGGACGTACATTATGGTTGGCGCTGGTGGACTTGTCGTCAGCATCATCGTTTTCGCAGTAGGAGCGATCCTCGATTGGGCCGTTACCGTCTCGCCGGATCAACACGGTTTCAACGTCAACAAGGTCGGACAGATCCTGATGATCGTCGGAGTCGTTGGCGCAATCCTGTCGGTCATCGTGATGGCGCTCGGCAACAGCCGCCGTCGTCACACCGTCATCGATGACGGCCAGGGCAACGTGGTCCGTCGCGTCGACTCGACCTTCTAGGCCGTCATGCTTCTCTTACTCGCACTATTGCTCGTCTTGATCCTGTTCGGAGCGGGGTTCGCAGTGCACCTCTTGTGGATCGCCGCGGTCATCTTCGCCATTGTGTGGATCGTCGGCTTTGCCGTCGGCCGTGGCGAGAGCGCAGGTTCGCACCGCTTCTACCGCTGGTGATGCGGTGAGTTCGGCTTCTTCGGCCTAACTCTGGGTCGCGTGCTGCCGGTGCCGGCCTGCCCGGCGCCGGCCGGCACGGGACCCGAACAGGTGCGACGAAAGGTCCAAGAGGATCCCCAACGCGACGATCACCCAGCCGAAGGCATCGACGCCCTTGTGCGGCTGGTACACGAGGACATAGAAGAGGGTCGCGTAAGGCAGGAAGATGAAGCCGAGGATGCCTTCCCACCCTGAGCGGAAGGCGACGGCAAGCCGATCCGAGAAGATCCAGACCAAGAACAGCGCGAGGCGCGCTGAGAAGGCGGAGATGAGCGCGAAGAGACAACCCACCGCTCAGGCTCCTCAGAGTGGCAGGCCGCCCGTGGCCTCATTGGTCGAGCCGGTGTCCTTGTAGGCCGCAATCGTCCGCTCGGCGATGCGCATCTGGTGGATCTCGTCAGCACCGTCGGCGAAGCGGGCCCAGCGCGCGTGCTGGAGCATGTTCGCGAGCGGGGTGTCGGTGGAATAGCCGAGCGCACCGTGCACCTGCATCGAGCGGTCGATGATCCGGTTGAGGCTGTTGGCGACGAAGTGCTTCGCCATGGAGACCTCGGTGCGGAAGTCGTCGCCCCGGTCGATCTTGTACGCCGCGTGCAGCACCATGAGCTTGCACTGGTACAGCTCCATGGACGAGTCCGCGATGAGCCATTGCACCCCTTGCTTCTCGGCCAGGAGCGAACCGTGCGAGTACCTGTGCAAGGCACGGTCGACCATCATGTCGAGAGCCGTCTCGGCCTGCGCGATCCAGCGCATGCAGTGGGCGAGCCGAGCCGGACCGAGCCTGTACTGCCCGAGGCGGTGCCCGTTGCCCCGGCCGCCGAGGATCTGTGAGTCGTGCACGCGCAGGTCCTCGATGACGATCTCGGAGTGCCCGGTCGACCCGTGCATCGTCTCGACCTCGCGCACATCGTTCCAGCCGTCAGCCGGGAGATCGACGAGGAAGGCGGTGTTGGCACCGCGCGAGCCCGGCGGCACGTCGGGCTCGGTCCGGGCGATGAGGATGGCGAACTGCGCACGGCGGGCGTTGGAGATGAACCACTTGTGGCCGTTGATGACCCACTCCTCGCCATCCTTCTCGGCCCGCGTCTGGATCAGGGTGGGATCCGACCCCGCCACCTCCGGCTCGGTCATGGCGAAGCAGGACATTGCGGTGCCCTCGCACAGGCGCCGCAGATACTTCTCCTTCTGCTCGTCGGTGGCCCAGTGCAGCAGCGTGTGCATGTTGCCTTCGTCGGGCGCACTGCAGTTGAGGATCCAGGGGCCGAGCCGGGTCTTGGCCGCCTCGGCCTGCACCATGGCCAACTCCACGTGACCGAGTCCCATGCCGCCCCATTCCTTCGGCATGTGAGGCAACCAGAGGCCCTCGCGCTTGGCCTCCTCGCGAAGCTCGAGGATGGTGGTGAGGTACTCGCGGCGTTGGGTCACCCGGCCTTCGTCGTCGAACCCCTTGACCCGGGGCACCACGGTGTCCTGGATGAACGTGCGGACCCGCGAGCGGATCTCCTCGTGTTCGGGGGCGAGTGTGAAGTCGATCGCCATGGGAGTACCTCCTTGGGCCTCAATAGAGGCCGATCACGTTTCCGTTCTCGTCGATGTCGATGTTCTCTGCTGCCGGGTGCCGAGAGAGACCCGGCATGGTGCGCATGTCGCCGCTGACGAGGTAGACGAAACCGGCACCGACGTTGGCCCGAGCCTCGCGCACGGGAAGGCGCCACCCGCGCGGGGCGCCGAGAAGTGTGGGGTCCGACGAGATGGACAGGTGCGTCTTGGCGATGCACACGGGGAGCGAACCGAAGCCGGCGCGCTCGTAATTCTCCAGGTGGCGGGCGGCCAAAGGGGCGTAGTCCACGCCATCTGCCCCGTAGATCTCGGTCGCGATGGTCTCGACCTTCTCGCGGAGGCTGGCGCCGTCCGCATAAAGCATCTGGAAGCCGTTCGGCTCTTCCGCCGCCTCCACGACGGCTTCGGCGAGCTCGACCGCACCCTTGCCTCCGTTCTCGAAGTGGGTGCAGACCGCGGATCGGACACCGACGGACGCGGCGATCTCGCGGATGGCCGCGTGCTCGGACGGGAAATCACCGCCGAAGGCATTGATCGCCACGACCGGCGTGACCCCGTGCCGGCGCACGATGCCGAGATGGGCGAGGAGATTGGCCGCACCGACGCGCACTTCGTCGGGGTTCTCCTCGAGCATCTCCGGCGGAAGAGGCCGGCCGGCCACGACGCGGTGACGACCCGAGTGGAGCTTCATCGCGCGCACGGTCGTCACGACCACCGCCGCGTCGGGCACCAGCCCCGAGGTGCGGCACTTGATGTTGAAGAAGCGCTCGGCTCCCATGTCCGAGCCGAATCCCGCTTCGGTCACCAGGTACTCGCCCGCGTGAATGCCGATGAGGTCGGCGACCACCGACGAATTCCCGTGCGCGATGTTCCCGAAGGGTCCCGCGTGGACGAGCACCGGCGTGTTCTCGAGCGTCTGCAGCAGGTTCGGCTTGATGGCGTCGCGCATGATGACGGTCATTGCGCCGGCCGCCTTCAATTGCTCCGCGGTCACCGGGTCTCCGGCCTCCGTGTAGCCGACGACGATGCGACCGAAACGGGCCCGCATGTCGTGCAGCGTGCGCGACAACGCCAGCACCGCCATGACCTCCGACGCCGCGGTGATGTCGAAGCCCGTCTGGCGGGGAAGCCCGTCCTGGTGGCCGCCGAGGCCGCTCACGACATCACGCAGCGAGCGGTCGTTCACGTCGAGGACGCGCTTCCACGTGATCCCATGCGGATCGATGCCGAGCTCGTTGCCGCCGAAGACGTGATTGTCGATCATCGCGGCGAGGAGGTTGTTGGCAGCGGTGACCGCGTGCAGGTCGCCCGTCAGGTGCAGGTTCAGGTTCTCGAAGGGGACGGCCTGGCTGTAACCCCCTCCCGCGGCGCCGCCTTTGATACCGAACGTCGGTCCCATGGAGGCCTGGCGAATGGCGATGGTGGCCTGGCGCCCGATGCAGCCCAGGGCCTGACCGAGGCCGACGGTCGTGGTCGTCTTGCCCTCGCCGAGGGGGGTCGGCGTCACCGCCGTCACCACGACGTAGCGCGCCCGCGGCCGCCCGGCCAGCGCATCCACGGCGTCCAGGCTCACCTTGGCGACATGCGCGCCATAGGGCTCGAGCATTTCGGGCCCGAGCCCCATCTGGGCGGCGATGGCCGTGATCGGTTGGAGCGTGGCCCGCCGCGCGATCTCTATGGCCGGGGGGAGGGGCACCCAACCGATCATGCCAGAGGTTCCGGCACCGAAACCCGGCCGGAACGTGTCACCCGCTCTAATGTCGCCGCGCAGGCCAGGAGGAAGAGGCCCCGGCCTGGGCCGGCGGCCGAGCGACGGGGCCACCAGAAAGGAGCAGTAGCGATGTCGAAGGCAGACGGAGTGTTCATCTTCATCGGGACGTACGCCAGCGAGGTCGACGCCCGCGCCGACTACGAGGTCGTCAAGGAGCTGCACGCCGCGGGCGCGGTGGGCACCTACGACGCAGCGGTGGTGACCAAGGACGACAAGGGCAAGGTCCACGTGAACAAGGACGAGACCACGACGCGTCACGGGGCATGGGGCGGCGCAGCGGCGGGGGCGCTCGTCGGGATCTTGTTCCCGCCCTCGATCATCGGCTCGGCGCTGGTCGGCGCCGCGATCGGCGGCGTGAGCGGCCACCTGTGGAAGGGCATGTCGCGCGCCGACGTGAAGGAGTTCGGCGACGTCATCGATGCCGGCGAGGCGGCGCTTGTCATCGTCGGGGAGAGCACCGTGCAGGCTGCGCTCGAGAAGGCGGCGCTCAAGGCGCGCAAGCACGTGTCGAAGGAGCTCGAGGTCGACAAGCACGGGATCGACGAAGCGGTGCAGTCCGCCACCAAAGAAATCTCCTGACGAAGACCGCGACCGACAACGATGATCGGCCTGCAAGTTCTCTCCGTCATCTTCGGGACCTTCCTGGCGCTGGCAATCCTCGGCTCCGCGCTCAAAACCGTCGTGCTGCCACAGGAGGGTCTCCCGCGCTTGGCGCAGGCCGTGTTCGCGACCGTCCATCGCCTGCTGGTCCACCGCTCGCGGACCCGTGAACGGGCCATCGCGCTGCGATCGCTGTACGCACCGGTTGCGCTGGTCAGCCTGCCGTTGGTCTGGATGCTGCTCATGGTCGTCGCCTTCACCTTCATCTTCTGGGGCACCGGGTCGCTGACCTGGCAGAGGTCCTTCGAGATCAGCGGCTCGTCGCTGACGACGCTGGGCTTCGCGGAGCCCGATACGACCGCGCGGATCTGGCTTGCGTTCATCGAGGCGACCATCGGGCTCGGGCTCGTGGCCCTCCTGATCAGTTACCTGCCGACGATCTACGGGGCGTACAACGGGCGGGAGAAGGGCATCGTCCGGCTCCGCCCGCTCTCGGGTGCACCGCCAGCGGTCGTGACCTTCCTGCTGACGCTCCAGCGGGTCGGGGCGCTGGACAGCTTGGACTTCTGGCGCAAACAGTCGGAATGGATCCTCGACATCGAGCAGACGCACACGGCGTTCCCGATCCTCACGTACTTCCCCGAGACGCACCGGAACCACTCGTGGGTGGCGACCGTCGGCACGTTGCTCGACGCCGCCGCTCTCGTGCTGTCCTCAACGGAGACGCAGCCAGACGGGGCCTTCGCAGAGATCGAGAAGGGCCCGATGATGGTGCTCGTCTACGGCCTGCCAGGGTTCGTTCGCGTGGCGCGCGCCGCGTCGATCCCGATCGGCGAGCCCATGGGTATCGCCGACATCGTCGGGCGCTTCTCCGAGCCGGCGCCGCCCATCACGATCACGCGGTCCGAGTACGACGCGGCCATGGCGGCCGTCGCACCCCTCCTCGGCGGGGCGTCCGATCGCTCCGAAGAGGCGTGGCGCCGCTTCGCCTGGCTCCGCTCGAGCTACGAGCCTGCCGTGCGGTCGTTGGCGGGCCTCACTTTCGCCAACCCCGCCCTCTGGACGACCGACCGTGCGGCGCGGGTCGGCCGGCCGCGGTTCCTGCGTCGGCGGTTCATCGAGGTGGACTGGACGGCGAAGGTGGTGGGACCCGGTCAGGCGGGGCCGGGCTCCCCCGTCTCCCCGGGTCCATCCGCGTCGCCTACAGGTGGCTGAAGCCGCCTGACTCCTCCTTGGTCATGGGCACCGAGACCGGGTGCCGGTCGAAGTGCGCGATCGCCTGCGTCATGTCGTCGAGGAGCAGGGTCGCCAAGTCCCGGCTCACGCCCTGGCGCACCAGGATGCGCTGCACCGAGATGTCGGACACCGAGCCGGTCAGGGGGTACGCGGGGACCTGCCAGCCGCGGTTGCGCAGCCGGTCGGCGACGTCGTAGAGCGTGTACCCGGGGTCCTCGCCCTCACGGATGCGCCACGCCACCGACGGGATCCCGGTCTGGGGGTCGCCGCCGCACAGCATCTCGAAGGGTCCCAGCTTGGCCACTTCGTGCGCCAGGAACTTGGCCGTGAGGTAACACGCGTCGTGCACGCTGCGGTACCCGTCCCGGCCGAGGCGGACGAAGTTGTAGTACTGCGCCACGATCTGGCCGGCGGGCCGCGAGAAGTTGATCTGGAAGACCGGCATGTCGCCGCCCAGGTAGGTCACGTGGAAGATGAGGTCGTCGGGCAACTCGGCCTCGTCACGCCAGAGCACCCAGCCCACCCCGAGCGGCGCGAGGCCGAACTTGTGGCCCGATGTGCTGATCGACTTGACCCGCGGGACGCGGAAATCCCACAGGATGTCGGGCGCGCAGAAGGGCGCCAGGAAGGCCCCACTGGCGCCGTCCAC
The DNA here is from genome assembly GCA_036272355.1 of Acidimicrobiales bacterium. Taxonomy (GTDB): domain Bacteria; phylum Actinomycetota; class Acidimicrobiia; order Acidimicrobiales; family RAAP-2; genus Bog-473. The sequence continues at coordinate 8,854 of DATAYX010000016.1, read as the reverse complement.
GTGGATGTCGATGTCCAGCCCCTTCTCCTCCTCGAGCTTGTCCAGCGCCTGGGAAAGCTCGAGCACCGGCTCGTAGGCGCCCGTGTACGTCACGCCGAACGTAGGCACCACCATGATGGTGTTCTCGTCCACGCGCTCGAGCATCTGCTCAACGTCCATGCAGTAGCGGCCGGGGGACATGGGGATCTCCCGCATCTCCACGTCCCAGTACTTGGCGAACTTGTGCCAGACGACCTGGACCGGCCCGCAGACCATGTTGGGCTTGTCGGCCGGCTTGCCGGCGGCCTGGCGCTTGGCCCGCCACCGCCACTTGGCGGCCATGCCGCCGAGCATGCACGCCTCGGAGGAGCCGATGGCCGAGCACCCCACCGCGTTGTTGGCCTCCGGTGCGTGCCACAGGTCGGCCAGCATCTGCACACAGCGGCGCTCGATCTCGGCCGTCTGGGGGTACTCGTCCTTGTCGATGAGGTTCTTGTCGATGGCGATGTCCATCAGGCGATGGATCTCGGGCTCCTCCCAGGTCTGGCAGAAGGTGGCCAGGTTCTGGCGGGCGTTGCCGTCGAGCATCAGCTCGTCGACGATGCACTGGAACATGTCGTCGGCCGGGTTCTCCTTGGTGGGGAACCGCTTCGAGGGCAGGCGGGAATGCAGCTCCCGGTCCGCGTAGATCGAGTCGAGCATCCCTTCGCGGACCGACTCCCTCCTGTGCAAAGGCATGGCACGCCCCCAGTCATCCGAGTTTGGTGGTTCGGATGCGTACCGTACCGGGGCCTCCGGCCGCGCGCGCCGGCGAGGCACGCGCAGCGGCGAGGTGGCTGGATGTCGCGCTGGCGCCGGGCGGGAACGCGCCGACGCCTACTGCGGTGGGTTCGTCAGTGCGTGAGCGGCGGCGTCAGCTGGCGAGCGCGAGGGCGAGGGCTTCGCGCCGCCCGGCTGCCTGGGTGCGAACGGTCGACATACGCGGGGCGGGCTCACGATCCATGCGCCGCGCCTCCTGGGCGTCTGGCCGCTCCGCCAACCTCGAGCGAAGCTGCCGCAACGCCTTCGTGTGGATCTGGCAGACCCGGCTCTCGGTGACACCGAGGACGGAGCCGATCTCTGTAAGGGTCATGCCGTCGTAGTAGTACATCGAGAGCACGCTGCGCTCCCGCTCGGGCATCGCCTCGACCGCGTCGAGCAGCGCCTGCTTGGACTCCTTGGCCTCGAACGTGTCCACGGGCCCCGAGGTTCGGTCGGGCAGAGACTCGCCAAGGGTCGAGCGGTCCGCCCGATCACCGCTGCCGCCACGAAGCACTTCGTCGAGGGCCATGACTCCGGACGACGAGATCTTGCGCATGGCCGTGTGGAAGTCGGCCGAGGACATCTGGAGCTCCTGGGCCACCTCGGCCTCGGTCGGCGTGCGCCGCAATGTCGTCTCCAGGTGCGTCACCGCCTGCTCGACGGCCCGGGCCTTGCTCCGCACGGAACGAGGCACCCAATCGATGGAGCGCAACTCGTCGATGATGGCGCCCTTGATCCGCGGGATGGCGTAGGTCTCGAAGCGCAGATTGCGGTCCGGCTCGAACCGCTCGATGGCGTCGATGAGGCCGATGATGCCGTAGCTCGTCAGGTCGTCCTCGTCGAAGTGGCGGGGCAGCCCGGACATGACCCGGCCGGCCACGTACTTCACGAACGGCGAGTAGTGCTCGATCAACTGGTTGCGCAGTGTCCGCGCGCCCGTCCGCTTGAACTCGGACCAAAGACCGTTGACGCCGTCTTCTTCTCTTGTCTCCGAAGTAGCGGAGTCTGCAAGCATCGTTGTTGCCACGTATCCCCCTCCCTCATTTAGGCGCCTCCGACAGGCACCAACCCTTCCAATGAGGTCTCCTTATTTGACCATGCCCGATGCGGCGGTTCAGGAGTAGCTACCACTCTAATTCCTTTTGTTTTGCCTGGTAGGTTGCCTCTTCGTTGTCAGTTGGTTGCAGAAACCGGGCTGCGATTTGGCCCAATCGGGCCGGTCTCCGGCTCATCGCAACCGAATATGGAGTCGCCGGGAGCCCCCCAGGAGCCGTCTTTGGGCCGGCCCAGGAACGCCTCGATCAGGGGTCGCTCCCGCTCGCACGCCCTAGTCCTTTTGGCCCACGCGGATTCGGCTCGGTGCACGTCACCTCACGCGTCCGGCGCCCATCGCTTCGGCCGACCGAGTGTCGATCTTCTCGACGTCGCCGCTCGTTCCGTCCTCGTCGCGCGATGGCGCGCGAGCCGCAATTTCCCGTCAAAACTCACAAAATGCGACCGATCGGCACCCGCGGCGCCCTCAAGCGCGATCGGTCACGGGCCGAGAGAACCCATGTGACGATCTCGATCGATTTGGAGCGGACACGCCACCGCGACGGCTTCCGTCATGGCGCGACGGAAGTCCCTTCGCCTCCGCGCGACGTGCCCGAGCGTCTCGGGGCCGATCGCAGGATCCTGATCGCCGAGGACGACCACAGCTGCAGGCTTGCCCTGCACCAGTACTTCGAGCGGGCGGGCTACCGGGTGACCGAGGCGGCCGACGGACCGGCCTCGCTGCGCGCGGTGTTCCAGAGCTCAGCCGACCTGGTCATCCTCGACCTGGGACTGCCGGGGGTCGACGGGCTCGAGGTGTTGGCCAAGATCAGGCGTGACAGCGCCGTGCCCGTCATCGTGTGCTCGGGACGCGACTCCGAGAGCGACCGCATTCGCTCGCTCGACCTGGGAGCGGATGACTTCGTGGTCAAGCCGTTCTCATTCGCAGAGCTCGAGGCACGGGTGAGGGCGGTGCTCCGCCGGGGCGCCAAGACGCCGCCGAACCGGCTCCTCCACTACGGCGACCTCGTCATCGACCGCGACACCCGCGCGGTCACATTGGCCGAGACCGTCGTGCCGATGACCCGCAAGGAATTCGACCTTCTGGCCTTCCTGGCCGCGTCGCCGGGCCGCGTGTTCTCGCGTCAGGACCTCCTCGAGCGGGTGTGGGCGTCGACGGACGAATGGCAGGGCTGTTCGACCGTCACCGAACATGTACGCAGGATCCGGCTCAAGATCGAAGACGACCCGAACACGCCGCGCTGGATCGCAACGGCCCGCGGCATCGGGTACCGCTTCTGCGCTCCGTAACTCGCGCCGACTCGGAACTCGTCGGTCGCTCGCCGCCACATCCGGCGACCGATCGCGCCGCACCACACTCGCACCACGACGGCACCACCGCGGCACAACTTTGGTCCATAAGACCTATTGAGCTGGGGCGACGCGCCGACGACACTTGAGTTCGACGGAAAGCGAACCCATCGCGGCGGGACCACAGTGGGGTCGGGTTCGCTGCGCGTCACAGAGTCCTGCGCACTGGGCGCAGGGGTGATGAGGGGGAAGTCCAACATGATGCTCGGGTCGCCGTGCCGGCACCATCGGCATCGCCGCTGTGCGGCACAGAGTCACGGGGTGGAGCGGTCATGACGTCGCTCGACCTGCACCCCAGGGTGCCCTTGCACGAAGGGCTGCACCGGGGCGCTCCCACGCCAGGGATCGGATCAGGTCCTCTCACGAGCACTCGCACGATCCTCGTGGCGGAGAGCGACTACGGCTTCCGCGCCGACTTGCGCCGGTTCCTCGAGCAGTCCGGCTACCGCGTCCTCGAGGCGGATTCCATGGCGACCTCACTGCGGGCGGTCTTCCGGCAGGAAGCCGATCTCGTCGTGCTCGACCTCGATCGGGACGGTGGCACCGCCGACGTCCTCACGAAAATCCGCCGCCGAAGCACGGTGCCCGTAATCGTGTGCTCGGGCCAGGCCTCGGAACAGGATCGCGTCCGGCTGCTGAATCTCGGCGCGGACGACTTCATCGACAAGCCCTATTCCATGCCCGAGCTCGAAGCCCGGGTTCGGGCGGTCATGCGGCGCGGCAGCGCGACGCCGACGACGACGTTGGACCTCGGGGGAATGGTGATCGACCACGGAACCCGCACGGTCACCCTGGGCTCCGACGAGGTCGTCATGACCCGCAAGGAATTCGACCTTCTGGCCTTCCTGGCCACCTGCCCAGGCCGCGTGTTCTCCCGCGAGGAGTTGCTCGAGCGGGTGTGGGGCTCGACGAGCCGTTGGCAGGGGTGCTCCACGGTCACCGAGCACGTACGCCGGGTCCGGCTCAAGATCGAGACCGATCCCGAGAACCCGCGCTGGATCACGACCGTGCGGGGAATCGGCTACCGGTTCTCCTCGGCCGCCGCGGCGTAGGCGACGGCCCGCATCGGGTCACGTCGTTCGGCCTCGTTCTAGGTCTAGGGCGGGGGGTGTTGGCCCGCCAGCAGATATCCGCCGCCGTCCGGCGTCGCCACCATCGCGAAGAACCGGTCCACCGGCGACTGGCCGCCGCGCGAGCCGTAGAACGGCACGTCGAACGAGAAGACGCCGCCGTCCGCCGCCACCTCCCAGTAACCGGCACCTGCGGGCCCCGGCGCCATGGCCACGATCGGCTCGTTGAGTGGTTGGCCGCCCATCGAGCCGTGGAACGCGGCCGTGCCGAACGAGAAGATGCCGCCGTCGGAGGCGACCTCCCAGTACCCGTTGCCGTCGGGCGTCGCGGCCATGCCGACGATCGGCTCGTTGAGTGGTTGGCCGCCCATCGACCCGTGGAACGCGGCCGTGCCGAACGAGAAGATGCCGCCGTCGGAGGCGGCCTCCCAGTAGCCGCCCGCCGGCGAGGTCGCCCCGGCGAGCGTGGCACCCACGAGCGGCAGGTTCGACGTCACCGGCGACCCTGGCGCCGGCGCATTGCCGAAGCCATAGGTGGCCGTCACCTGTGGTCCCGAAATGCCACCGCAGACCGACACGAACCCGTAGCCCCTCGCGCGGAGCTGCGTGATGATCTGTGGCAAGGCGGCGACCGTTTCGGAGCGGTCACCACCGCCGTCGTGCATGCCGACCACGGCCCCCGGGAACGCGGCTCCGACGACGTCCTGCACGATCGCTCCGACCCCCGGGCGCGTCCAGTCCTGGGAGTCGACGGAGTAGCTCATCGTCGTCATGCCCCGGGCGGCCACTTCGTTCAGCACGGTCGCGTTGAACGCGTCGTACGGAGGACGCAGGCACTCGGGTGTCGTACCGGTCACCGCCTGGATCTCGGCCTGGGTCTGGTCGATCTGCGCCCCGACCCCGCTGGGCGACAGTTTCGTCAGATCGGCGTGGCTCCACGTGTGGTTCTCGACCGGGTAGCCAGCGGCCGCCAGTTGCCGCGCGTATTGCGGGTACCGCGGCACCTCCTCGCCGACTTCGAAGAACGTCGCCGGCACGTGGTACTGCTGCAGGACCGAGAGGACCGCCGGCGTGTAGGCGCTCGGCCCATCGTCGAAGGTGAGGGCCACCACCCTGGCACCCGCCGTCGCGGCCCCGCCCGGAGCCTGCCAGGTGTAAAAGGCGGCGCCGGTGCCCGCGGCGGAGGTCGTCTGGACCGGCGCGATCAACGCGACGACGACCGCCGTCGCGATCGCCCCGAAGACCCGTTGCGCCAAACCCGCCTTCACCGGCGTCATTCTTAGCGCCTCGGAGCACGTGGGCGACGGATTCCCGCGCGTATGCGCATACGTATACACACACCGGGCGAGTGCCAGCCCAGCTACCGTGCGACGAGAGCGCTGTCGGCGTTGTTCAGTTGCAAAAAAGAGGGCGCAGTTGCAGGTTCGTCGCCGGAACCAGGGAAAAAGGGCCGAAAGACCCCCCTGCAACCTGGGTGTGCCCTATCGTAATTGCGAGGTCGTTGGGCGAAAATAGATCTCTCGGTTCTCGAGGGGGATGTGCGGATGGCTTTCGATGTCGGCGGGACACCCGTTGAGCCACGCGTCGTGGCGGGTCCCTGGCCGTTCGCGGGTCGATCTCGCGAGGTCCAACTCTTGAAGGAATCGATCCGCGCGCGCCGCGGCGCAGTGATCGTGGGGCCCGCCGGCAGCGGCAAGACGACCCTCGCCCGGGCGGGAGCCGAGTTCGCCGAGGACCAGGGCATGTCGGTCGCCCTCGTGTCGGGCGCCGAAGAAGCCCGCTCCTATGTCTTCGGCGCCTTCGCCTCTCTGCTCCCGCCCGGCCTGGCCGCCGTCGGGCCCGGGGCCCAGGGTGATCTGCTCCGCTACTACGCGCGGGAGCTCCAGGCGAACGCCGAAGGTCGTCCGCTCCTGCTCCTGGTCGACGACGCCCACCTCCTCGACGACGGGTCCTCGATGCTGATGCACCAGCTGTCGCTCAACGAGACGGCGACGGTCATCGCATGCGTTCCAACGGCGGGCCCGGCGATCGAGAAATTTGCCGACCCGACGGTGGTCCTGTGGAAGGACCACGACGCCGCGCGCATCGAGCTGTCGACGTTCGGAGACGACACCATCGACGAGTTGCTCCGACGCGTGCTCGGCGGGCCCGTCGACGCTGCCTCGGTGCGCCTCGTCTCGGAGTACACACGGGGCGACCCGCTCTTCGTCCGGGAGGTCATATCCGGCGCCCTCGAGAGCCAGGCCCTGACCGACGAAAGCGGCGTCTGGCGGGTGCGGGGACCCCTCCAACCGACCACTCGGCTCGTCGAGCTGATGAACCTCCGTCTTGGTCGCCTGAGCGAGGCGGAACGCCGCGTCATGGAGCTGACGGCGATCGGAGAGCCCCTGGCCCAGCCGGCCCTCGACGAACTCACCGAGCGCGGCGCCGTGGAAGCCCTCGAGGACAAGGGGTTGTTGACGAGCTCCATGGACGGCCGGCGTCTCCAGGTGCAGTTGGCCAATCCCGTCCTGACCGATGTCGTGCGCGCCGGCATCAGTCCCCGCCGCGAACGCGAGCTCGCGCGGGCGCTCGCAGAGGCATCGGGGTCGAGCCGGCAGGAGGACACGCTGCTCCTCGCTTCACTGCGCCTCGTGGGAGGCGGCGGCGACGCCGACCTGCTCCTCGCCGGGGCGAAGGCCGCCCGAGACCGCCGCGACTTCGCGCTGACCGAGCGGCTGGCCCTGGCGGCGATGGAACAGGGCGAGGGATTCGAAGCGCAGCTCCTGGCGGCCGAAGCCGCGCATCTCGAGGGCCGCGACGCCGAGGCGGCGGACGCGCTCGATGCGCTCGACCGCCAGGCCGCGAACGCCACCGAGAGCATCCGGGTGGCGCTGCTGCGGTTCGACCTGGCCTACTTCGCGCGCGGCTTGGCCGACGTGTCGGGAATCGAATCCTTGTTGAACACCGCGACCGACGGGGAGTGGCGTGGGGAGCTGCTGGCCCGGCGGCTGTGCATGCAGGGCGCCCTGCACGGGCCGGCCGCCGCCCTCGACACCGTGCCCGTCCCGCTGAAGCAGGGTCCCTCCGCGATGCCTTCCAGCGTGCATGCGGTCGTCGGCGAGTTCCTCACCCGCACCGGCGCCATGGAGCGGGCCCTGCACGTGCTCGACCCGGCGCCGGTCCCGGCCGAGCACCCGGTCGGGACAGAACTGTGGAGCCCGTTCTCCAACCGTGCCCTGACCCTCATCGGCCTCGGCCGCTTCGACGAGGCGGATGCGCTCATCGACGGCGCGCGCAACGACCTCTCGGTCGCCGCCGCGTCGCCCGAGGGCGCCGTGGTCGCCGCCGTCTTGGGCGCCCTACGCCTCGAACAGGGCCGCGTGCAGAGCGCGTTCCTGCAGGCCGCCAGCGCGACCGGGACCTTCATCGACCTGGGCCTCACTGTGCCGGCGCGCCGCTGCTACACGCTGTGCGCGACGGCGTTGGCACTCGCGGGGCACGCGGCCAAGGCGGCCGAAACGCTGGTCGAGCTCGACGCGCTCGCCCTTCCGACCGACCTGTCGTACGAGGTCGAGGTCCTGCAGGCCCGGGCCTGGGTCCGTGCCGCCGGCGGCGACATGGCGTCCGGCCGGCAGCACCTCGAGGCTGCTGCCGCCCTCGGCGCCGACGTCGGTGATCTGCTCGGCGCCACCGCCGCCCTCCACGGACTGGCCCGCATGGGACGGGCCCGCCAGGTGGTCGACCACCTGGGCGAGCTCGCCGAACAGGTCGACGGGGAGCTCACGGCCGCCCGGCTCGCATACGCGATGGGTGCGGCACGGCGGGACAGCCGCGGACTCGAGGAGGCCGCCGCGCAGTTCGAGGCCCTGGGTGCGAACCTCTACGCCGCCGAAGCGCTGGGCGAGTCGGCCGTGCACCTCCTCCGCGCGGGCATGTCACGCGAGGCGGCGTCCTGCCAGCAGCGCGCCGCCCGGCTGCTGTCGCGCTGTGAGCGCGCGGTCACGCCGTTCGTCCGCGCCATCGGGGTCCGGGCCCAGCTCACCCCAGCCGAGCTCGATACGGCGCTGCAGGCCGCCTCCGGCAGCACCGACAAGCAGATCGCCGAGGTCATGCACCTTTCCGTGCGCACGGTCGAGAACCGGCTCCACCGCGTGTACCAGAAGCTCGGCCTGTCCCACCGCCGCGAGCTGGGCGACGCGCTCCGCGACCTGCCCGAGCCGTGAGCCACAGGCTGCGCGCCGGCATCACCGTGCTCAGCGGACGGCCTCCCACACCGCCCACCCCGTAAGGGCGAACAGCACGACGGCGGTCGCGATCCGGATCGTCACGATGTTGATCACCCGCAGCACGCTCTGACCGGCGACGACCGCGAGTGCGGCCACGGCCCAGAGGGCGAGGACCGCACCGACGCCCACCGAGAGCGCATCGTGGTAGTGCGCGGCCAGGTTGGCCGTGAGGATCTGCGTCAGGTCGCCCCATTCGGCCAGGAAGATGACCAGGAACGCGGTGACCGCGACGCGCTGGTGTGATGCAACCTCGCGCTCGATCAGCTCCTCCTCGTTCCGTTCCTTTCTCGCTTCCCGCAGCGCCAGCACGGCCCCGATGAAGAACATGGCGGC
>DATAYX010000015.1:0-1893 GCA_036272355.1 Acidimicrobiales bacterium | reverse complement strand
TTCGACTACGACACTCGTCCAGCCACCCCTGGTGTCGTGTTGGTGGACACGGCGACGTCCTCGGCCGCCTATCGCATTCGTGACTTCCTCAGCCGGAATAGCTACCAGTACGAATGGGTCGACGTAGGAGACGCCGACCGGGTCCGCGCAGTCCTCGGGACATCGGAGCTCGACGCAGGTTCACTGCCGATCTGCATCCTCCCGGATGGGACGAAGTTGTCCCCCGCGACGCTCGAAGAGGTGGCCGCGGGCCTGGGCATGGTCTCGGGGCCAGCGCGTCCCGAATACGACCTGACGATCGTCGGCGCCGGCCCGGCGGGGCTCGCCGCCGCCGTCTACGCGGCCTCCGAAGGACTTCGGACTGCGGTCGTCGAGGCAGTTGCACCAGGCGGCCAGGCGGGGACGACATCGATGATCGAGAACTATCTGGGGTTCCCGAACGGGATTAGCGGAAGCGAACTGGCCACGCGCGCCGTGGCTCAGGCCCGCCGGTTCGGAGCCGAGCTCCTGCTGGCTCGGCCGCTCGTCGGCATCTCGGCAGCTGCTGCGCGCTATCGCGCACACCTATCGGACGGGACGGACGTCCTCGGCCGAACCCTCCTCCTGGCGAGTGGGGTCGAGTGGCGTCGCCTCGAGGTTCCGGGCATTGACGAGCTGCTCGGAGCCGGGGTGTACTACGGGGCCGGACCAAGCGAGGCCCTGGGGTGCACACAATCCCAGGTGGTCGTCGTGGGTGGCGGAAATTCCGCGGGGCAGGCGGTCGTGCGTTTCGCACGGTATGCCGCCCAGGTCACGCTCCTGGTGCGCGGAGCCGATCTCGCGGCTTCCATGTCGAAGTACCTCATCGATGCCATCACGGCGATTCCCAACGTCGAGGTGCGAACGGGGACTCAGGTCGCCGGGGTCAAGGCGGACGGTCGTTTGCGGGAGGTACTCCTCGCGAACTCCGATGGTTCGAGCGCTTCGTTGCGCGCCGACGCTCTCTTCATCTGCATCGGCGGCGTGCCGCGCACGGATGCCGTCAGAGGGACCGGGCTCGCGATAGACGATGCCGGCTACGTCCTCACTGGCGGTGACCTCACATCACTCGCACATCTCGACGGTTGGGGTCTGGGGAGGCAACCCCTTCCCCTCGAGACGAACCTCCCGGGCCTCTTTGCTGCTGGCGATGTCCGACGCGGGTCGACAAAGCGCTGCGCCGCCGCGGTCGGGGAGGGTTCCATGTCGGTTGCTCTTGTGCATCAACGGCTGGCGGAACTCGGCGGTGACTAGCACACCAGACCGCGTGGAGCTGCCCGAGCACGCCGCGGCGGAGTTCGCGCAGCTCAAGTCACTCGATCACCTCGCCTCGGTAGCCGCAGCACTCGAGAGCAACGGCATTCGGGCGTTCGTGGTCCCTTCCGGATCCGAGGCAAGGAGCCTCGTCGGCTCACTGATTCCGCGGGGGGCGGAAGTGTTCAATAACACGTCGCGCACGCTCGAATCCATCGGCGTGGCGGACGACATTGAGCGGTCGGGACGCTATGAGCCGCTCCGTGTCCGCCTCTTCCAGATGGACAGGGAGATGCAGGCTCGAGAGATGCGAATCCTTGCTGCGGCGCCGGAATACGTCGTCGGAAGCGTGCACGCGGTGACGGAGACGGGGTCGTTGCTCGTCGCGTCCGCGAGCGGCAGCCAGTTGGGTCCAATCGTGTCGGGAGCCGAACATGTCATCTTTGTGATCGGAGGTCAAAAGATCGTGCCAGACCTCGACGCCGGCATCCGGCGGCTCTACGAGTACTCGCTGCCCCTAGAGGACCGCCGAGCGCGAGAGGCATACGGCGTTTCGAGCGGAGTCAACAACATTCTCGTTATGAACCGAGTGGTCGCGCCCGATCGGGTTACCGCGATCCT
>DATAYX010000014.1:0-3425 GCA_036272355.1 Acidimicrobiales bacterium | reverse complement strand
GTTGCCCAGGCGGTGCGGGAACAGGACGTCCTGCGCCAACTTGCTCTTGAACGCGTCGGAGCCCTCGCCCGCGCCGTAGATCGGGGTGTCGATGAGGCCGGGGAGGATGGTGTTCACCCGGATACCGACGACGGCGAGGTCGCGGGCCACCGGCAACGTCATCCCGATCACGCCGCCCTTCGACGACGAGTAGGCGGCCTGGCCGATCTGGCCGTCCTCCCCCGCCACCGACGAGGTGTTGACGATGGCACCACGGGCGCCGTCGACGTCCGGCTCGTTCAGGCTCATCTTGGTCGCCGCCAAGCGGACGCAGTTGAACGTGCCGATGAGGTTGATCTCGATGACCCGGCGGTAGAGGTCGAGGTCGTGGGCAGACGCGTAGTCCCCGTCCCTGCCGATGGTGCGGGTGGCCCAGCCGATGCCGGCGCAGTTGACGAGCGCCTTGAGCGGCGCCATCTCGATGGCCGCCTCGACCGCCGCGATGACCTGCTCGGTGTTGGTGACGTCGGTCTGGACGAAGAGGCCGCCGAGCTCCTTGGCCAGTGGCTCGCCCTTGTCCGCCTGGAGGTCGGCGACGACGACGTGGACGCCTCGCTCGGCCAGCAGGCGCGCCGTGGCCTCGCCCAGCCCCGAGGCGCCTCCGGTGACGATTGCCGACGTGCCGTTCAGATCCATCTCTCTGCCGCTCCTTGAGGGTCGTGTGGTGCGGGGCAGAGGATAGGGTCCGCATCCGCCTCGGTCACATCTGCGCGGGTGCCTCCATGCCCAGGAGCGAGAGGCCCTGTTCGAGCACCCGCGCCGTCAGATCGCACAGCGCGAGCCGAGACGTCCGCACATCCGCGTCGTCCACCAGCACCCGGCAGGCCTCGTAGAACGTGGTGAAGATCGTGGCCAGGTCGAAGAGATAGGCGCAGAGCTTGGACGGGCTGAGGCTCTCGGCTGTCGCCTCGACCGCCTCGCCGTACCGCAGGAGGTGCAGGGCCAGGGCGCGCTCGGGCGCCTCGTCGAGCCGCAGCGTGGAGCCGGCCGGCGGCGGCTCCGCCTCGGCGCGGCGGAAGATCGACCGGATGCGCGCGTGTGCGTACTGGAGATATGGACCGGTGTTGCCCTCGAACGCCAGCATCCGGTCCCAGTCGAAGACGTAGTCACGCATCGGCTCCGTGGACAGGTCGGCGTACTTGATGGCGCCGATACCGAGGGCCCGTGCCACGTCAGTCTGCTCACCGGGTGTGAGGTCGCTCTCGCGGTCGCGGTCCTTCATGGCGGCGGCTGCACGCTCGACCCCTTCCGTCAACAGGTCGATCAGCCGCTCCGAGCCGCCGCTGCGGCTGGCCAACTTCTTGCCGTCCGTGCCGAGAACGAGCCCGAAGGCGACGTGGGAGGCGTCTGAGACGTCATGCAGGTAGCCCGCGAGCGCAGACACGGCGAAGACCATCCGCAAATGCAGTGACTGTTCGGCGCCGACGACATAGAGCAGGCGCTCGGCGCCCAGGCGCCCGGTGCGGTCGCGCACCGCGGCCAGGTCGGTGGCCGGGTAGCCGTAGCCGCCGTCGGACTTGCGGACGATGAGCGGCAGCGGGTCGCCCTGGCGGTTGGCGAAGCCCTCGGGGAACACGCAGAGCGCGCCGTCGTCCTCGACCAGCAGGTCCTTCTCGGTCAGCTCGTCGACGACGACGGGTAGCAGCGGGTTGTAGAAGCTCTCGCCGACTGTGTCCTCCTCGGTGAGGAGCACGCCGAGCATGGCGTACACCTCGCTGGCGTGCCGCATGCTCTCGGCCACGAAGATGTGCCACAAGCGCATCGTCTCGGGGTCACCGCTCTGGAGCAGCACGACACGGCGGCGGCAGCGCTCGGCGAACCTGGGGTCGCCATCGAACTGGACGCGCGCCGCGGCGTAGAACTCGTTCAAGTCGCGCACGCTGAAGGACTCCGCGTTGGCGGCCCCGTCCACGTCGAGCAGGTGCTCGATGAGCATGCCGAAGGGTGTCCCCCAGTCGCCGATGTGGTTCTCGCGCAGCACGGTGTGACCCTGGAAGGCCAGGACCCGGGCCAGCGCGTCGCCGATGAGCGTGGAGCGCAGGTGGCCGACGTGCATCTCCTTGGCCACATTGGGCGAGGAGTAGTCGATCAGCACGGTCTGTGGCGTCGTCGCCACGGCGGCCCCGAGACGGGGGTCGGCGGAGACCTCGGCCGCCCGCGACGCGATGAAGTCGTCGGCCAGCGTGAGGTTGATGAACCCAGGCCCGCTCACCTCGACGAGCGAACAGATCCCTTCGAGGTCGGCTGCGGCGACGACCTCGTCCGCCACCTCGCGCGGCGGCCGGCTCAGCTGCTTGCCCAGGGGGAGCGCCCCGTTGGACTGGAAGTCGGCGCGGTCCGACGGGCGCAGGACCGGATCGGCGCCGGGCGACACCGTGTCGAATGCGGCCTGGAGCCGGTCGGCGAGCACGCGGACGGCGTCGGGCATCCCCCATCTTCGCATGCCCCCGGCGCAGGTCATCCCGGGTCGAGGGCGATGACGCCGCTAGTCCGCGGGCGCGCCCATGGCCCCATCCGTCAAGCCGTAGTGACGGTACGGGCCGAAGAAGCCGTGCTCGAGCAGCCCGTAACCCACCTTGTCGTCGTAGGAGAACTCCGCGACGTGGTCGACGATGCCGTACTGGGCCAGTCCCTTGATCTCCTCGACCGACAGGACGAGGCCCTGGGTCACGGTGTCAGGGCCGTGGTACATCCCGTGGCGCCAGTCGGCGTCGATGCCGTAGCCGGTGCCGACGGAGACGAAGTTGGGCAGGATGGACCGGCAGGCTATTTCGATCCCCGCCTCCGGGAAGCGCACGACGGAGCGGTCGATGATGCGGGTCCCCGGGATCAGGTGGTGTTCGTGCTCAGAGCGGCCGAGCTCCTCGATCCCCTTGCCCGGGTCCGCCCACACCCGCTCGGACTGGACGAGCGGACGCTCCCCGTCGTCGCGTTCGTGGCAGATGTACATGATGGCGTGGTCGTCGAACTGCATCGGGAAGTAGTTCCACATCCCTCCCAGCACGAGCTCACCCTGGCGGATGCCGTCGCTCTCGGGCTCGCCGACCGGGCGCACCCCCCACGAGCGGTCACGGGTGCCCCAGCAGCGGTCGGGCGTCACCGCCAGGTCGTTGCCGCCGGCGGACAGGGTCCCCGACCAGCATCCCGTCTGGGCCAGGCGCTGCGTGTCGAAGACGACCCTGCCTTTGGAGCGCAGGTACTGGCGCGGCTCTTCGACCGCAGGGATGTGGCCCTCCCAGGTCACGTCCATCGCCACGCGGTCCTCGGTCGGCTCGACGATCACCCGCAGCTTGCGCAGCGGCTCGAGCACCTCGATCCGGAACGGGCCGACCGAGATGTCAGCCCGGTCGCGCAGCGGTGCCGAAGATCGCACGATGTGCTGGGAG
>DATAYX010000013.1:0-3377 GCA_036272355.1 Acidimicrobiales bacterium | reverse complement strand
ACGGGGACGAACGACATGCGGGTGGCGCGTGAGGAGATCTTCGGGCCGGTGGTCACCATGATCCCCTTCGACGACGAGGAGGAGGGCATCGCCATCGCCAACGACACCGAGTTCGGGCTCTACGACTACGTGTTCTCCGGGGACGGGGCGCGGGCGCTGCGGGTGGCCAAGCGGCTGCAGGCCGGCCACGTCGGCATCAACACCGCACAACGCAACCACGACGCGCCGTTCGGCGGCTTCAAGATGTCCGGCGTCGGCCGGGACGGGGGCGACTACGGGCTGCTGGCGTACACGGAGCCGCAGGCCATCATCTGGAGCTCGTGACCTCGTAACACAGAGGCACGGCCGGGTGGGCTAAGAACGCGGCCGTGGCCGCAGCCGAGGGCGGAGCCGTCTTCCCGCACACCCCCATGCCCGACAAGGGCCTGCCGCGGAGCGAGGTCATGCAGCAGCTCCTCGCCCTCAAGCAGGACGACCAGGACTGGCGGGGCGGGCGGGTCTTCTCGCTCGTCTATTCGGCCGGCGACGAGGTGCACGAGCTCCTCTCCGACGCGCTGGCGCTGTTCAGCGCCGAGAACGGGCTCAACGTGCTGGCGTTCCCGAGCATCGGGGTCATGCAGCACGACATCGTGAGCAACACGGCGACGCTGCTCGGGGCGGACGAGCCCGAGGCCGGCGGCGCCGTCGAGGGCTACCTGACCTCGGGTGGGACCGAGAGCCTGCTCCAAGCGATGAAGACGGCACGCGACGTGGGGCGCGAGCGCGGCGTGCAGCGGCCGAGCGTGGTCTGCGGCGAGAGCGCCCATGCCGCCTTCACCAAGGCCGCGGACTACTTCGACATCGAGCTGGTGCGGGTCCCCGTGGACGACGACTTCCGGATCAGCGCCGCCGCGCTCGAGGCGGCGTGCACCGACGAGACGATCATGGTGGTGGCGTCGGCGCCGACCTACCCGCACGGGGTGATCGACCCGGTCGCAGACATCGCCGCACTGGCGTCGCGGCGGGGGATCCTGTGCCACGTCGACGCGTGCATGGGTGGGTACCTGCTGCCGTTCTTGCGGGAGTTGGGCCGGCTCGACAGCGCCCCCGACTTCGACTTCCGGGTCCCGGGCGTGACCTCCATGTCGGCGGACGTGCACAAGTACGGGTACGCGTCCAAGGGCGTGTCGGTGATCCTGTACCGCACGCACGAGCTGGCCCGAAAGCAGCTGTTCGTCACGAAGGACTGGCTCGGGGGCTTCTACGCCTCGACCGCGATGGCGGGCACCCGGCCGGCGGGGCCGATCGCGGCGGCGTGGGCGGTGATGATGCACCTGGGACGGTCGGGGTACCTGGAGCTGACGCGGCTGGCGCACGACGCCGCGCTCGAACTGCGCCGGGGTATCGAGGCGATCGATGCGCTCGAGGTCCGGGGCGACCCGCCGGCGACGGTGCTCGCGTTCGGGGCCAAGGACCCCGAGGCGCTGGATATCTTCGCCGTCGGCGAGCGCCTGGCCGCCGACGGGTGGTACCTCGACCGGCAGAACCGGCCCGACTCGTTGCACGCCACGGTCCACGCGGGGAGCGCCGCGACGGTACCGGCGCTCGTGGACGACCTGGCCCGGGCGGTGCGGGCGGTGGGCTCGACGCGCACCGAACGGCGCGACACGACCTACGGGGCGAGCAGCTGAGCCCCGGGCCCCCGGCCTGCTACGCGCCGGGCTCCATCATCAGCCCGTCGGCGTAGCACCAGATCCAGTCCTCGCCGGGCTGGAAGGACTGCACGATCGGATGGCTCGACGAGTGGAAGTGCTTGGTCGCGTGCTTGTTGGGCGAGGAATCACAGCAGTTGACCTCTCCGCACGAGAGGCACAGGCGCAGGTGCACCCAGCGGTCGCCCGTCTTCATGCACTCGCCGCAACCCTCGGTGAGCGGTTTCACCCCTTTGATCTGGTCCAGATGCGTGCAATCGACCTCGGCCATGGACCCCACCACCTCTTCCTTCCCGGTACCGACGTCAGAACGTAGTCGTCAGGACGTCGTCATCCCCCCGTCTACCGGGAGCGCGGCCCCGGTCACCCCGCCCGAGTCGCTCCCGCAGAGCCACGCGATGAGCGCCGCGGGCTCCGCCGGCTCGAGCAAGCGCTCGACCAGCTGCTGACCTGCGAATTCCTCAGCGGAGGCGAGGCCGTAGACGGCCGCGGACGCATCGAGCATCGGGCCTCGGGTCGACCCGGGGCACACCGCGTTGGCCGTGATGCCGGTGCCGGCAAGGTCGGCCGCCAGAGAGCGCACGAGGCCGACGACGGCATGCTTCGACGCGCTGTACGCGGCGAGGCGGCGCAGGCCGAGCAGGCCGGCGGCCGAGGCGACGGCGACGAAACGCCCGTGGCGCGGCGCCGGCTTCTGCAACAGCGCGGGCACCGCCGCCCCGGCGAGGTGGCGGACCCCGTTCACGTTCACGTCGAAGAGGACGTCCCACTGCGCGTCGGGGGTCTCCCACAGTGGCGGTCCCCCGCTGATGACGCCCGCGGCGGCGACGGCCGCATCGAGACCTCCGTATTCGCGGACCGCCTCGTCGACGGCGGCACGCATGGCCGATGCGCTGCGGACGTCACCGATGACCCCGCGGACCTTCCCACCGTGTCGGCCCACGACCTCGTCGAGATGCTCCTTGGTCGCCAGGCGGTACTCCAGCGCCGGATCGTCGGCGGCGGCGTCGACGGCGACGACGTTCCATCCGGCCGCCACCAGCGCGTCCACCGTCGCGGCGCCGATGCCACGGGCCGCGCCCGTGACGACGGCCACCGGGCTCACGATGTGGACCAGCGTTTCCCGACCGACGCCACCAGGTCGGCGACGAGGGCGTCCAACAGGGCGCGCCCCTCCTCGGCGCTCGCTCCCGTCGGGTCGCCCAACACGCCGTTGGACGATACCGGCCGCACCCCCTCGGCGCGCAGACGTGGCAGCAGCGCATCGATGGGCTCGGTGCGGCCGGGCTCGGCCACCTCCAGGCGGACCACCCCGGCGTCGATCGCCAAGAGCAGCGAGGTCTCCGTGCGTCCCGCGTGCGCATCGCCCCCGGGCACGGCGGCGCACCAGACCAGCACGTCGTCGCCCTCCGCCGCGCCGAGGCGTGCCACTTCGGCGAGCGCCGCCTCGTTGCCCCCGTGCGCGTTCACGAACACGACGCCGCGGAACGAAGCCCGGGCGCTGCGGACGAGCTCCACGAGCATCGCCGCCAGGGGCTCGTGCCCGACGACCAGCGTGCCCGGGAACGCCGCGTGCTCACCGCTCGCCCCGTAGGGGACCGGTGGTGCGACGGCCACGTCCGGCCGGCGGGCGGCCAGCCCTCGGGCGAGGGCCTCGGCGATCCGGGTGTCGGTATCGAGCGGAAG
>DATAYX010000012.1:0-9906 GCA_036272355.1 Acidimicrobiales bacterium | reverse complement strand
CCCTACGCTGCACGACATGAGCGCCGCCTCGATGCTGGCGTGGGAGGTCGAACGACCCGGCCCGGTCGACGGTGGGCCGCTGGTCCGGGTGGAGAAGGACGTCCCCGAACCGGCCGCGGGCGAGGTCCGGGTGCGTGTGCGCGTCTGCGGCGTGTGCCGCACGGACCTGCACGTGACCGAGGGCGACCTTCCGGTGCACCGCGCCCGCGTGACGCCGGGCCACGAGGTCGTCGGCACCGTCGACCGGCTCGGGCCGGACGCGGCGCGGTGGCGACTGGGGGACCGCGTCGGCGTGCCGTGGCTGGCACGGACCTGTGGCACATGCCGCTTCTGCACCACCGGGCGCGAGAATCTCTGCCTCGCGCCCCGCTTCACCGGTTGGGACGTCGACGGCGGCTATGCCGAGTACGCCGTCGTCGACGAGGCCTACGCCTACGCCGTGCCCGAGACGTTCGGCGACGAAGAGGCCGCACCGCTCCTCTGTGCGGGGATCATCGGGTATCGCGCACTGCGGCGGGCCAACCTGCCCGACGGCGGCCGGCTCGGGATCTACGGGTTCGGCGGTTCGGCCCACATCACCGCGCAGGTCGCGTTGGCGCGCGGCGCGCGCGTCCACGTGATGACGCGCGCGCCGGAGGCCCGCGCGCTCGCGCTCGAGCTGGGTGCGGCGAGTGCGGGCGGGGCGGATGCGATGCCGCCCGAACCGCTCGATTCGGCCATCCTGTTCGCACCCGCCGGCTCTCTCGTGCCGCCGGCGCTGGCCGCGCTCGACCGTGGCGGCACGTTGGCGATCGCCGGCATTCACCTGAGCGACGTACCCGGCCTCGACTACCAGCGCCACTTGTTCGAAGAGCGGACGCTCCAGAGCGTGACGGCGAACACCCGGCGCGACGGCGAGGAGTTCCTGCGCGAAGCGGCCCGGATCGGTGTGCGGGTCACGGTCTCGCCGTATCCGATGGAGCGCGCCGACGACGCGCTGCGCGACCTTGCCCACGACCGGGTCACGGGAGCGGCGGTCCTCGTCTGCTGAGCCCCCTCACCGGCGTGGACACGGGTTGCCGCCGAAGGCGCGACCGCGGGTTCTGCCGGAAAAAATTAGAAAGCGCCGACGGTGCCCCAGTCGATTGACGTCAAAGCGCTGTCACAGGGCCCTTGGCGATAGGTCCTGGAGTTCTCGACTGGGGCACGCACGCCGGCAGTGCGATCAGGCGGTAGATCGCTAAGCCCCATTATTCCCGATTGTCAGGCCTCCAAACCAAAAATTTCAGAAAAACCTGACGGCGAGTCAGACCAAGGGTTCCACCTGGTCAGCCGCCAGGAGGACGGCCACCAACTCCCGGTCTCGGGGGTAGGAAAGGAGGTGGGAAGCCCCCTCGAGGGTGACCCAGCGCATTTCGTCCACCTCGTCGTTCGGGGCGAAGGAGCCCGACTGGGCAACCATGACCCAGTAGGCCACGGCCTTGGCGCGGCCCTTGCGGTCGACGTACTCGGTGTGGCCGATGAAGCGGAGCAGACGGCAGGCCAGGCCGGTCTCCTCCTCGACCTCGCGCAGGGCGGCCGATTCGAAGGTCTCACCCTCCTCGAGTTTGCCCTTGGGGAACGACCAGTCCTCGTGGACAGGCCGGTGCACCACGGCGATCTCGAGCGTTCCCTGGTGGCGTCGGACGACGAGGCCACCAGCCGCCTGTACGACATCTGTAGGGGAAGGGAGTTCCGCGGTCATCACTCTTCGCGCCACGCATGCGCAGACTACCGGGACCCCGTGTGGGATTCGCGGCATTCGGTCGCGCCCCGGAGCCGTCGGCGTGCCTCGCACTAGCCTGGTCCGAATGTCGGGAACCAGTGTCGAAGGGACACCGGAACAGCCCGATCCCGTCGAGGTGGAGTGGCAATTCGACGCCCTCGACCTGCGGCCCGTGGAGCGCTGGCTCGCCACCCTGCCGACCCTTGCCGTCGAGACCGAAGGCGGCGGCCCCGTGACCGCACTCGCGCAGACGCCGCGGCGACTGGTCGACTCGTACCTCGACACCGACGACTGGCGCGTGGCGCGCGCCGGATTCGTGACCCGCACGCGCCACCGCGGGCGCCACGTCGAAGTGACGATGAAGGACATGCACCAGGCGCAGGGGGACGGCCTGCGCCAGCGGCTCGAGGTGACCGAGGTGTTGCCGCCCGGCGGCGTCGGCGACCTCGGCCCAGCGGGCCCCGTCGGCCGCCGCCTGCATGCCATCGCCGGCACGCGGCCCCTGCGCGAGGTGCTCCAGGTCCGCACCCGCCGCCGCCCGTTCGCGCTGCGCGTCGGCGGAGTCGACGTGGCCGAGGTGGCGCTCGACGAGACGGTGATCGTCGTGGGCACGGGCCAGCGGCCGATGCAGTTGCGACGCGTCGAGGTCGAGGTCCAGCCCGAATGGATCGAGGCGCTCGAACCGATCGTGCAGCAACTGCGCGCCTCGTGCGGGCTGCGGCCAGCGCACCTCTCCAAGTTCGAGGCGGGCCTGTTGGCCGTCGGGGTGGAGATCCCGGGCTCGCCCGATCTCGGCCCCACCTCCGTCACCCCGGCGTCGACGATGGGCGAGCTCGCGTTCGCGGTCGTGCGGCGCCAACTGGCCGTGGTGCGCGCCAAGGAGCCCGGGACGCGACTGGGCGAGGACCCCGAGGAGCTGCACGACATGCGCGTCGCGACCCGGCGCCTCCGTGCCGCCCTGTCCCTCTTCGCTGGCGTCCTGCCCGTGCGGGCCCAGGTCTTCCGCGAGGAGCTCGGCTGGCTCGGCCGGGTCCTCGGTTCCGTCCGTGACCTCGACGTCCAGCTGGCCGGCCTGGCCGACATGGACGAGGAGACCGCAGCGTGGCGCGCCGACGTGTCCGGCGGCGACGTCGGCCACGACCCGCTCGCGGACCTGTCCGACCTGCTGCAGAGCGAACGCGAGGCAGCCCGGGCCCAGCTCCTCGGCGGCCTCGACTCGATGCGCTGGGAGCGCCTGGCCAAGGGTCTCGCCGCCATGGCGCAGCAGGGTCCGGCCCGGCGCTCGGTCGCCACCCGGACCCCCGCGGTCGTCGGCCTCCCCGCGCTCGTCGTGGCCCGGCACGACCAGGTGGCCAAGGCGGCCAAGAAGGCCAAGCGCACCGGCGCCGTCGCCGACTTCCACCGCCTGCGCATCCGCTGCAAGCGCCTGCGCTACTCCCTCGAGTTCGCGTCCGAGGTCTACGCGGGACGGACGACGCGCTACGTGCGCCGGCTGACGGCGGTGCAGGACGAGCTCGGCCTCATGCAGGACGCCGAGGTGGCGTCGCTGCGCCTGGCCGAATTGGTGACGGGTGAGACCCCGTTGCCGGCGCCGACCGTCTTCGTCATGGGTGGCGTGGCCGAGCGCCACCGGCGCGACGTCAACCGCTTGCTGCGCCGGCTCCCCGAGCACGCGTCACGCGTCGGCGGCCGCGCGTGGCGCGACGTGCGGGTGCTGATGGAGGACACCCGCGCCGAGGCCGAGGCGGCACAGCCGCCCGTGCGGCGCACGTTGCGCGCCGTGCCCACCCCCGCGCCGACGGAGGCGCCGATCGCGCCGGCCGACGCTGAGCACGGCAGCACCGGTCATCCGGCCGCCGGGGCCGGCTTCCCCGGACCGAGCGGCCCGCAGGCTCTCGGCCCGTCAGGCCAGCGGGAATGAGCTCGCGTCGTCACCCATGACGACGCGGGGATGTTCGGTCACGATGAAGTGCAACCGGCCGGTGTCGAGGAACCGCTCGATGTCCGACCAGATCTCGGGGAAGTCCGGCTCGGCCATGTGCGCCCGGTAGGCGTCCATGCTCTCGAACCACTGCACGGTCACCCCGTCGAAGCCGGCATCGTCGTCGTCGGCGTAGTCGTCGAGCGGGCGAGGATGCTGCTCGTAGCGCACGACGTGCCGGCCGGCGGCGCTCCGCTCGATCAGCGGTCCGTGGACCTCGCGCCAGTGCGCGTGGAACTCGGCGGGCGTGAGACCCTGCTTGCGCCGCAGTAGGCAGGTCAGCCGGACCATCAGACTCGGACCTCCTCGAGAGTGTGCCGGCACGCGCCCTGTGGCGCGCCCGGCCGGGCGAGGACCCTAATCCGCCGGCGGCCCCTTAGGGCAGCGTGAGCGTGAGGCCCGACGTCGAGCCCGAGCTGCTGACCCCGACCGACAGGCCCCCGATGGTGATCGTCGGCGTGTTGACCGGCACCGACACGGGGAGCGGCACGTTGAGCGTGGTCGAGCCGCTGCTGGTCGTTGACGTGGTCGACGTCGTGCCCGCGGGCGTGACGCCGGTCGTCGTGGGCAGCGGCAGCGGCAGCGAGGGGATCGACGTGCCCGAGCCGAGGGCGCCCGTCACGGAGCCCACGGTGTTCAGCACGGGGGCCAGCGCGCTCACGACCGGGTTCGAGGACCCACCGCCGGTGGTGGCCGGCGCGCTGGTCACCGGGCCGCCGGCACCGCCGGCGAGGACCATCGTGGGGATGCCGCTGGTCGGAAGCGGGAGCGAGGCGATCGGCAGCAGCGACGTCAGGCTCTGCAGCGTGCCGGTCACGTCGGACACCACGCCGTCGAGGCCGTCGAGGAGGGTGGTCGGGCTGCCACCACCGGTGAGCGAGCCGAGATTCGTCAGCGTGCTGGTCAGGCCCGTCAGGATGCAGTTGAGGTCCAGGCCGGTCGAACCGGCGGCGCAGCCGGTCAGGCCGCCACCGCCACCGCTGCCGGAGCCACCGCCCACGGTGCCGTTGCCGATGCCGCCGCCGCTCCCGGAGCCGCCCGTGCCACCCAGCCCGGGCAGGCTGCCGACGGGAAGGCTCCCGAGGGGCTGCGAGGTCAGCGAGGCGAACGGGGCGATCCCCTGGGTCAGCGACCCGAAGGCCTGGGAGAACCGGGCGGCCAGCACCGCCGACGTGCCGTTGGTGCCCGCAGACGAGTTCGACCCGTGGCCGACCGCCTGGGCCAGGGGGAGGTCCTGGGTGACGGTGGGCGCCGCCAACGCGTGTGCGGCTGCGGGCGCGATCGTGAAGTACCCCCCGAGGCCACCGAGGAAGGCCCCGGCCGCTGCGCAGGCGAGGCCGCCGGCCCCGACCAGGCCCGCCGTGCGGTAGCGCTGGAAGCCGCGGGGCCGCTCGGGCGCCGGCTCCTCAGCCGCCGCGTGGCGTCCCCGCGAGGTGCTCTCTACGGGCTCTGGTTCCGCCACCACCGCCATGGCCTGGTGCTTGCCACGAGCGCTGAACTCGTCGTGGAGCATCTCGTCGTAGATCTCGTCGAAGCTCATGGGAATCCGTTCCTCCTCCAAGGTCCCTCTCCCGGGGTTCTCAACCTGGAAACGGGCATGGCGTTTGCCTCTTGCGGTCTGGCGCCCCGTCCGCCCCAGCCCGCCCGCTCAGTGCAGGGTCCAGCTGCCGATCGTCACCACACCCTTGTGAACAGGGAGAACGACCGTCTCGGCGTACTCGCCCGGACTGGGCCCGCCCGAGAGGCGCACCGTCTCGCGGAGCACCACTTGATTTGGGGCTCCGTTGACCGAAGCGATCTCGACGTCGAGGGACGACAGATGGTCGCTGATGGAGGCCCCGCTGAGTTGGGGGGGCATGGGCACGCCGGGCGCGACCGCGCCCCAGAACCCGGCGTTCCGCTGGTCCGCCGCGTGGAGGCCGCCGAAGTAGGTCTCGAGGGCGGCGGCCTCGAGGGACAGGGGCCCGGGCGACTGGGCGAAGCCCACCGAGGCATTGACGAGGCTCATGGTCCCCATCGGCGCGTAGTTCTGGTCGAGCGAGAGGCCCTGGGCCTGGAGCGGCGGCGGCGCCGAGGTCGTGTAGTTGGTCGATTGGGCCGTGCTCACGAACTCCTTCGCGGGGTCGAGGCTCCCGCCCTTCGCCGCCGTGCCCACCTCGATCGCATGGACGAGCAGGCGCTGCGAGGTGAAGAAGAGCGCGTTGGGGGGCCAACACGTGTCGAGCACCATCGTGTTGTCGGTCGTGTTCGAGACGCTCGACCCGGCGGTGACGACCTGCTGGTCGGTCACCTGGTACCTCCACGTGTTGCACGCGGTCGAGTAGGTGATCACGTCCCCCGGCTTCAACGCGTTGAGGTGCACGAAGTAGCTCACGTCGTGGGCGAGGAAGACCGAGGTGCCGGCCAGTCCGGGCCAGACCGACGCCGGGGCGTGCCCGACGGCGACGTTGAGTTCCTGGTCCTCGGTGCCCTCCTCGACCGGCGCCTGCAGGTGGATGGCCGGGATCGACAAGATGCCGCCGAGCTGTCCCTGCTTGACGTCCGAGACGGTGCAGGCCGCGCCGTGACTCTGGTTCCTGATCTTCTCCGCGTTCGCCTTCTGACTGGCGAGGAGGACGTTGCCGGCGTGGTCCTGGTGCAGCTGGTGGGAGAGCGCGTAGGTCGCGCCGAAGATCGCGGTGAACAGCAGCATGACCCCGAGGAGGGTGACCCCGATGCGCCGGAAGTCCTTGGACGACGTCATCGGCGCGGCGCTCGTGTTGTGTCCGGCTGCCTCTGCCCGGAACGGGAATCCGCCTTCCCGTTCCGAGCAGCTCGCAGCACCGGTTCCCGCTGCATCTGCTTCTCCCTCCAGACCCTCCGAGAGATCTGTTTTGTTGTCTTTCCTGCCGTCGGCCGGGTGTGCGGATCACCCCGGCCACTTGGTCGTGCCGCCTAGTGCTGCGTGGCGGTGGTTGTTCCCAAAGGCTGCCGCCGGGCCGGCCCCCGAGACCGGAGGGGGAACGGAGGAGGTCCCGAGAGCCGGGCCCGGTGGCGGTCCGTCGCTCGGCCCGAGGGGACGAGCCGGTCGGGGCGCCTCATTGGCTGCCCCTGCGACGGGTGAGGGGGTTGATCGAACGTGCGACCGTCAGGATGCGGCGGCGGCCGATGAGCAGCGCGCCCGCCAGGCCCATCCCCGCCAGGAGGATGATCGGCAGGCTGCCCGACCAGAACTCGCCGGTGTGCACGGTGGTGACGTTGGGCACCACCGCCGGGGCGGTGGCCGGCGCCGCCGCCGGCGCGGCCGGCGTGACGGCGGCCGCGGTGGTCGCGGTGGCGGTGGTGGCGTTGCCCGAGACGCTCACGTCACCGACGTTGACGCCGATGCCGCCCATGAGCCCGGTCAGGAGGCCGACGTTCAGCACGCCGACGTTGGCGCTGGCCTTGGGGCCGGGGCTGGACGTCTCGCAGTTCAGCAGGTTGCCCGGCGTCTGGTAGTTGACCAGCTGGCCGATCAGCGAGGAGAGCGCGGCCGTCAGCTGGTCGAGGGTCGAGCTCAGCTGGCCGAGGAGTTGGTTCAGCGTCGAGGTGAGCGCCCCGAGGTTGAGGAACTGCTCCGCCCCGGCGCCGACCGAGTACGACAGCACACCTGCGTCGCAGCTCGGCGTGACCACGCCGGTGCTGCGGTCCAGCGCAACCGAGGCGGTGGTCGGCGCCACCTTGAGGTCGGCCAGACCGAAGAGGTTGACCTCGACGGCCCGCTGTGCGGCGGAGTCGGTGACCACGTTGCCGTTGGTGCTGACCGAGGTGGTCGAGCCGCCGATGTTGATCGTCAGCGGTGCGATCGCCGGGCCGTTGCCGCCGGCGAGGCCGAGGATCTGGTTGAGGATGCCGGTGAGCACACCGAGCCCGGCCCCCGAGCTGCTGCCGCTCACCGAGTTGAGCAGGCCGCCGATGATCGAGCAGGCGCCGGTGGTGTCGTTGCCCGCGGCCACGCTGCTGCCGACGAGTGGGACGCCCCCGAGCAGACCGTTGGCGGCGCCGAGGAGACCCTGGAGCGTGCTGTCGAGGCCCGAGGAGTTCGAGCCGCCCGTGGTGTTGGCTGCCGTGACGCCCGAGCAGAGCCCCGACACCGAGGACAGGTTCGCCACGCCCATGAAGTTCTGCAGCACGTTGGTCAGGCTCAGGCTGACCGAGACGTTCGCCAGGCTCCCGGTGCCCGTCGCGGTCGGGTTGCCGTTGGCATCCTCGGAGGCCGAGGCCGTGCCGCAGGAGACGTCGACGTTGATGATCCCGGCGTTCAGCGGGATGGTGCACCCGCTCGCCCCGGTCGGCGTCGCCGTGACGCCCGATCCGTGCGCCACGGCCTGCTGGGTGGAGTGGAGCGCGTTGCCCGACGTGTCAGAGGTCGCGTTGGTGGGGCACGGGTTCGTGGTCACCGCGGTGTCGGCGCACAGTCCGGTGCCCTCGGCCTCGGCGACCGGCCCGCTGCTGGCGTCCGCCTCGGAGCCTCCGCCGGCCAGTTGCAGTGCGTTCAGCACGTCCAGGGACACGAAGCCTCCGTTGCCAGTGACGTTCCACTGGGTGACGGTTGCCCCTCCCGCTGTCGCGGTCAGTGCAGTGACCACGGTCGTCACGACCAGGCCCACCGCAGCGATCCGCATGCGACCCTTCATTGCTCTACCCCTTACCGCCAGCGCTTATGCGCGCTGACCCTCCGTCCTTTGCGAATGAAACGGGGGACACGCGCCAATCTTTCGCCTGCTGAGAAGAATTTCGGGCCCTAAACGCCCGTTGGGGGCCGATGCGGTGCACAGCACCCCCCCAGCCACACCCGCGAAACGGCGGCTGTCCCGTACTCTGGCGCGGCATGCCTGCGACGCACGCCCTTCTCATCCTGCTCGGAGGGGTCGTCGGCGGCATCTTCAACGGGGTGGCGGGCGGCGCCAGCCTGATCACGTTTCCCCTCCTCCTGGCCCTGGGTTACCCGGCCCTCACCGCCAACATCACCAATACGGTCGGCATCTGGCCCAGCTACCTGGGCTCGGCCACCGCTTTCCGCCGCGAGATCGGCGACCAGCGGCAGCGCCTCGTCCGTCTCGCCCCCGTCGCCCTGGCCGGCGGGATCGCCGGCGCGCTGCTCCTGCTCACGACGTCTCCGGGCACCTTCGACGACGTGGTGCCCTGGCTCGTCCTGGGGGCGGCCGTGCTCTTCGGCCTCCAGCCGCTCCTGCGGCGTGCCCTCGACAAGGAGTCGGCCCACCCCCGCACGCGCCCGGTGCTCCTGGTCGCCGGGGTGTTCGCCGCCTCGGTCTACGGCGGCTACTTCGGCGCGGCCATGGGGGTCATGTTCCTCGCCGTGCTCGGCCTGGCCCTGCCGGTCACGCTCGCCCACACGAACGGGATGCGCGCCGTCCTCTCCATGATCGTGAACGGTGTGGCCGCCGTCGTGTTCCTGATCCACGGCGGCCTGGCATGGGCCGCCGTGGGCTGGCTCGCCCTGGGCGCCCTCGTCGGCGGCTATCTCGGCGCCCGGCTGGCCCTCGTGCTGCCCGTCCCCTGGCTGCGCGCGGCGGTCGTGGTGATCGGCGTCGGGACGGCGATCAAGCTCCTCGTCTGATCAGCCCGCCGCGAGCGGGTAGTGCCCCTCGACGGCCCGGGCCAGCAGGCGCCGCTGGGCGCCGAACGCCGCCGCGGCCTCGTCGACGCCGACCGGGACCAGGCGGATCGGCGTCCCCGGACCGCACTGGCCGAGCAGCCCGTGGTCGGCGGCGATGACCACCGCCGGCACCGGATAGCCCCCGAGCGTGGCGTGGTCGGGCCCGAGCACGATGGGCTCGCCGCTCGGCGGCAGCTGCACCGCCCCCGTCACCATCGGCTGCGAGTCGAGCTCCCCGCCGCCCGTCCCCCAGTCGACGGCCTCCTCGGCGCGCAGCCGCACGCCCACACGGTTGCTGTCGTTGCCCGCGCGGAACGAGGTCGCAGCAATCCGCTCCAGCACGCCCGGGCCGAAGCGCTCGGCGTGCGGGCCGGGCACGACGCGCAGCTCGACGGACCCACCCGCCGGCAGCTCGGTCGCCGCGCCGGCCACGAGGTGGTCGCCGAGCGGGGGGGCCCAGTCCCCCGCCCACAGGATCGCCCCGGCCTCGAGCGGGCCCGGGCCGAGCCCACTGAGCTCGTCGCTGCTGCGGCTCCCGAACAA
>DATAYX010000011.1:0-5174 GCA_036272355.1 Acidimicrobiales bacterium | reverse complement strand
CATTGAGATAGATGTTCTCGCGCCCGGTCAGGTCCTGCTGGAACCCCGCACCAAGCTCCAGAAGGCCAGCCAGCTTCCCCCGCACGGCGACCTCGCCCGACGTGGGCTGCAGCACGCCGCAGATGCACTTGAGCAGTGTCGACTTGCCCGAGCCGTTCCGGCCCAGGATGCCGACCGTCTCTCCCGCCTTGACGGTGAGGGACACGTCGCTGAGAGCCCAGAAGTCCTCGGTGGACTTACGGCGTCCGCCGTGGATGATGCGCTCTTTGACCGTGTTGTACTGGCCGTGGGCGAGTCTGAATCGCTTGGAGACATTGCGGACGTCGACCGCGAAATCGCTCATGCTCAGAGCTCCTCGGCGAAGTTGCCCTCAAGCCGCCCGAAGACGGCCAGAGCAACAAAGAAGAGGCACACGGCGATCAGCAATACGGCGAGGTCGAGGCCCACGTACCACAGCATGCCCTTCGGTGGCAGCACGTCATATTTCGTGGTCACGTGGGTGACGTGATTGCCGACATGGACGGCCGTCGTCACGTAAGCGGTCTGGACCGCATAGATGCAACGTTGGAACGACAGTATTAACGGCACCATCGGGTTCAGGAAGTAGATCCAAGTTCGCCCCTCAGGTCCCAGTCTGTTGCCGATGTACTGCTGATAGGCGTAAACGATAGGGCAAGCCCAGAACCACGCCGCGAGGATGACCTCGATGAGGTGTTGCATGTCGCGTAGGTACACGTTGATCGCGGAGAGCAGCACGGCCAAGGCCGAGGCCAAGACGATTCCGGTGACCAGAGCCAGCAGAAGCACCGGCAGATAGGACCAGTCCGGGACCGTGTGAAGCGCGACCATGAAAATGATCATCACGATCGTCTGGAAGAAGAAGAAGACGCAGGCCGATCCGACAGCGGCGAGCGAAAGGATTTCCCGCGGGAAGGAAACCTTTTTCACGATGCCCGCGTTGTTGACCACCACTCCAGTGCCTGTGAGCACACCTAAAGAGAAGAGATTCCACAGCAGCAGGCCCGCGAAAAGGAAGATGACGAAGTGGGGCTGCTTGTTGTTCAGGACGATCGAGAACACGACGAAGTAGATGGCGAGCGACATGGCTGGCGCCAACATCGACCACACGAGGCCGAGGACCGAGTTCTTGTACTTGACCTTGATCTCGGTCCGGACGAGATAGATCAGGAGCTCACGGGACAGCCAGATCTCGCGCAACCGCTTCCAGACACTTGTCGTGGGCGTGACGATGCGCGTGTTGTGGCCTTGGCGAGCAGCGCGTTCGCTCAATCCTCCCGCCTCCGCCGCCATGGGCGAGCGGTCCGCCACTCTCTGCTCAGCGGCCTCCTCGGATCTCCTGTCTGCGTCCGACGAGGAGGCCGGGACGTCCAGGGCCACGCCTATTTGTTCCGCGCCGCGGTGGAGGTCGCCGAACGGTCGATGACGCTGTCGATGAAGCCGTACTCCTGCGCCTCTTCCGCCGTGAACCAGCGGTCGCGGTCGGAGTCGGTCTCGATCCGCTCGACCGACTGCCCGGTGTGGAATGCGATCCGCTCGGCCATCATGCGCTTGAGGTAGATGATCTGCTCGGCCTGGATGGCGATGTCCGCGGCCTGCCCCTGCATGGCGCCCGAGGGCTGATGCATCAAGATGCGCGAGTGCGGCAGCGCGAAACGCTTACCCGGGGCGCCGGCGCACAGGAGGAACTGGCCCATGCTGGCGGCCAGGCCCACGCAGATGGTCGAGACATCGGGCTTGACGTACTGCATCGTGTCGTAGATGGCGAGCCCGTCGGTCACAGATCCGCCCGGCGAGTTGATGTAGAGCGAGATGTCCTTCTCGGCGTCCTCGGCCTCCAGGAGGATCAGCTGGGCGCAGACGAGGTTGGCCGTGACCTGGTCGATCGCACTGCCGATGAAGACGATCCGCTCCTTCAGGAGCTGCTGGAAAATCCGGCCGGAGGGGTCGAGATCAGCCCCCGCGGCAACGATTTGGGGGGCTTCAGATGGGTGGGACATGGCCGCGAGGCTAGTGGCCGCAGCAGGTACCCGTAGGCACGGCGCCGTAAGCTCCCAGGTCACCGGTACTACTGGGACCGCTGCGGGCGTGGCGGAATTGGCAGACGCGCCGGGTTTAGGTCCCGGTCCCCGAAAGGGGGTGGAGGTTCGAGTCCTCTCGCCCGCACTCGGGAGCTCCCGGGCCCCGGATTTCTTTCAGCGAACGGTCGGGCCGGCGGTCGCGTGCGGGCATGTACGCGCCGAAGATCGGGGGCCCGCGCGACTGTATACGCGGCCTCCCGGGCCGCGTATACACACTGAAGTGGCGCGCCGTTCGCCGCGTAGGGCGGTTGATGGGACCACGCGGACATGGCCGCATATACGGTCTCGCGCGGCCAACCGGCTCCGGCGCATATGCACTCTCGCGAGACCTCCCCGGTCCCTCGCTCGGCCTCACTGCCGAATCCCATCAGTCCCAAACGGATCACGACCCCGACCGTTCACCGAAGCGCCCGGCAAGCGTGTCGCGTAGCTTGCTCGGCGTGCCGCACCTCGTCGCCGCCCCCGACAAGTTCCGCGGCACCGCGTCGGCAGCGCAAGCGGCTGCCGCCATGGCCGACGCCGCCCGTGACGCCGCGTGGACGGCCGACGAGGTCCCCATGTCGGACGGCGGAGAAGGCCTGCTCGATGCGCTCGGCGGTGACCCGCACACCACCACCGTCGCCGGCCCCCTCGGTCGCCCCGTCGACGCCGAGTGGCGCATGCTCGATGGCAACGACGCCGCCGGGCCGACCGCCGTCGTCGAGATGGCACAAGCCGCCGGCCGCTCGCGACTCCCCGGACCCAGTGGTGACGACCCCGTCCGCGCCGACACCACCGGCGTGGGCCAGCTCCTGCTCGCCGCGCGCGACGCCGGAGCCCGGCGCATCGTCATCGGCTGCGGTGGCTCCGCCACGACCGACGGCGGCCGGGGCGCCGTCGACGCGGTCGGCTCGCCCGAAGAACTCCATGGCGTCGAGCTCGTCGTCGCCTGCGACGTCACCACGGCATTCACCGACGCCGCCAGAATCTTCGGCCCCCAGAAGGGAGCCACGCCCCCACAGGTCGAGCTCCTCACGCAACGCCTCAACGACCTCGCCGCCCGCTACCGCACCGAGATGGGGATCGACGTCACCATTGTCCCCGGCGCCGGCGCCGCGGGCGGCCTCGGGGGCGGCCTGCTCGTGCTCGGCGCGCGCCTCATCCCCGGCTTCGAGCTCGTGGCGGACATCGTCGGCCTCCCGGGCCGCATCGCGGGCGCCGATCTCGTCGTCACCGGCGAGGGCCACCTCGATCCCCCGTCCTTCAAGGGCAAGGTCCCCGGCGGCGTCCTCGAACTGGCCCGTGCCCGCCGCCCCGGTCCCACCGGCCCCCTCCCCGTCCTCTGCGTCGTCGGCGGCGCCGACCGGGCCGTGCTCGTCCATCCGCCCGAGGGCATGGAGGTCCGCAGCCTGGTGACGCTCTACGGACGCGCCCGGGCCCGCAGCGAGACGGTCGCGCTGATCGGACGCACGACGGCCGAGTTCCTGGCCGCGTTTTGCCCCTGAGCGGGGCCATCGGCAACACTGCTTCGCCGCACCACGACGCCACGGCAGGCACGACGCGGCACAGGAGGCTCACCATGGGACTGCTCGACGGCAAGGTTGCAGTCGTCACCGGCGCAGGGCGCGGTATCGGCCGCGAGGAAGCGCTGACCCTCGCAGAGGAGGGCGCGAAGGTCGTCGTCAACGACGTCGGTGCGGGGCTGCACGGCGAGGGCAGCACCGACGTCCACCCGGCCCAGGAGGTCGTCGACCTCATCAAGAAGAACGGCGGCGAGGCCGTGGTCAACGGTGACGACATCAGCTCGTGGCAGGGCGGCAAGAACGTCGTGGAGCAGGCCATCGACACCTTCGGCTCGTTGGACATCCTCGTGAACAACGCGGGAATCCTCCGGGACAAGATGTCGTTCAACATGGACGAGTCCGACTGGGACGACGTCATCCGGGTACACCTGAAGGGCCACTTCGCCGCGACCCACCACGCAGCGATCTACTGGCGCAACCGGTCCAAGTCCGGAGAAGAAGTGACGGGACGCATCATCAACACGTCCTCGGAGGCGGGCCTCTTCGGCAACGCCGGGCAGGCCAACTACGCCGCCGCGAAGGCGGGCATCGCCGCGCTCACCTGGGTCGAGGCCCGTGAGCTCAGCCGCTACGGGGTGACGTCGAACGCGATCGCGCCGCGCGCCCGCACCCGCATGACCGAGACCTTGTTTGGCGGTGACGGGATGGCCGCGAAGGAAGGTGGGTTCGACCAGTGGGACCCGCGAAACATCGCCAACGTCGTCGCATTCCTCGCGGCGCCGGAATCAGCCGATGTCAATGGACAGATCCTGGTGGTCTTCGGCGCGGACGTCTATGTGATGAGCGCCTTCAAGGCGATCGGCCAGGTGAGCCGCGACAAGGCCTGGACGCCCTCGGAGCTCGTCACGGCAAAGGGCGACATGTTCAAGGGCATCAGCTCGGGAGTCCCGGACTTCAGCTTTATCTAAGGGACGCCGCCGGTTCCGGGCTCCCCCGGAGAATCGGGCAGCGCTAGCGCGCCACGTACGCGGTGAGCGGCGGAATGACGCCGTGCTTGCCCATGACCTCCGCCAGTTCCGGGGGCGGGGATGACGTAGTCGCGAGTGCAGACTCCACATCGTCCATGTCACAGGTGATGGCGACGGCGGAGCTCCCATCCACCGCCACGTAGTCCTGGACGTTCGAGCCGCCGAGTTTGCCGATCGCATCGGCTCTCTCCGACTTGAAGGACAGCCACGCTTCGACATCCGCCACGTTGTGCATCAGCACTACCTTCGCCATTTGCTGGCTCCTTTCAGCCCTGCGGCATCTACCCGACGCCGAGTATCGGTAGTTCTAGCCCTACGACGGCAAAGGTTTCACGGGCGCCCCTGGCGCTCAGCCGGGGCTCAGCAGTGACTGCGGGACGGACGGGCGATGCCGTCGCAGATATGCGCGACCTTTCGACGTGACGGCGACGAGCTCGCCGGAGCCGGCCACGCGTTGGCGTTCGACGTATCCACTGTCGTTCGCGTCCTCCCAAACCGGCAGCCGCGGGCACGACGTCCGCCAGACCTCCATGACCTCGGCATAA
>DATAYX010000010.1:0-3961 GCA_036272355.1 Acidimicrobiales bacterium | reverse complement strand
CACGCCAACTCGCCGCGCGAGCTCCTGGGCCGGATGGAGACGATGGTGATGATGGGCGGCATCGAGCTACCCCAGAAGGCCATTCGTGACCAGATCGTGATGGCGGTCGGCATCCTGGTGCAGCTCCAGCGGACGGCCGCCGGGCCCCGCGTCGTCCACTCCATCACCGAGATCCAAGGCATGGAGGGCGACACCGTGCTCCTGCAGGACATCTTCCACCGCGTGGACATGCAGGAGGGGATCGGACGCCTCGTTCCGACCGGTCTGCGGCCGAAGATCCTCGACGAGCTGTCGCTCGCCGGGGTCGAGGTCCCGCCCCACATCTTCCGCAACGACGGTGATGCGTCATCGCTTTCGTCCCGGTCAGATGGGGGGCGTCGCCATCGCCCGGCCCGGCCTGGACGAGTGGTCGAGCCCCCATCCGAGGATGTGTACGAGATGCTCGCGCGCCGTCGCGACGGGAGGTGACGCCGACCATGCTGGGTGCACTGCAACTCGGTTC
Organism: Acidimicrobiales bacterium; assembly: GCA_036272355.1. GTDB lineage: Bacteria > Actinomycetota > Acidimicrobiia > Acidimicrobiales > RAAP-2 > Bog-473. Next base: position 3,459 of record DATAYX010000010.1, on the reverse strand, counting down.
GCAGTCCGAGGCTCTCTTGGCGGCTGTCCTCGTGGGCGCCGGCCTGGCCACCGCAGTGGTGGCAATCATCCTGCGCGTCCGGACCCGGCAACGCACGCTCGCGCAGATCCTGGACGACACCATGGGCACCGCCCCCCAAGTGCCGGTCGAAGTGGTCAGCGAGTCGCCCGAGCGCGGCGAGCTCTCGGCACTGACGGTACGGCTCGCCGGCATCTTTGGCCGGATAGACACGTCCGGGGCGCTCGAGCAGCGCCTCGACCGTGCTTCGATCCCGTTGCGCTCGGGTGAATACCTGGTGATCAGCGCCGGGGCCGCGCTGCTGCTTGCCGTGCTGGCTGGTTTCCTCATGGGGAACGTGATCGCTTCGGTGGCCGCGATCCTGGTGGTGGCGATGATCTCGTGGTACATCCCGAGCCGCCGGGCCAACAAGCGGATCAAGCAGCTGCAGGAACAACTGCCCGATGCGCTCTCGCTCATCGCTGCGTCCGTGGAGGGTGGTCAGACGTTCCAACGCTCCATCGACATGTACCGGCGCGACGCCCGTCCGCCGCTGTCCCAAGAACTCGACCGGGTCATGGCCGAGGTCGCCGTCGGCTCCGACCTGGTCGTCGCGCTCGAGAACATGGCCGAACGATCCGGCGTCGAAGACCTCAAGTGGGCCGTCGAGGCGGTGCGTATCCAGCAGTCGACCGGTGGCCGGTTGGCGCCAATCCTCCAAACGCTCGCCTCCTTCATGCGCACCAGGCAAGAAGTTCGACGAGAGGTCCAGACGCTGTCTGCGGAAGGCCGGATGTCGGGGTACGTCCTCTTCGCCATCCCGCTGTTCCTCGTCTTTGCCTTGGAGACGAAGGATCCCAGTTATCTCGATCCGATGCTGCACGGCGCCGGTCTGATCGTGCTGATCGGCACGGCGGGACTCATGGCGCTCGGGTTCTGGATCGTGCGCCGCATGGTCAACATCAAGGTCTGAGGACGAAGGGGGAACAGTTCTCGTGAACGCGGCATATTTCGTTCCGCTTGTCGGCATCACGCTCATGGTGCTCGGCCTCGTCGGCGTCGGCATGGCGGCGTGGCGGACCCACCGGTCGCAAAACCGCCTCGACTTCATCCGCTCGCTGGGGACCGAGGCCGAGGTCTACGCCGAGCCGGTGCAGTTGCCCGATCGCGTGCAGACGCCACTCGTCGGCCGGATGTTCGGGCCGACGGTGCGCGGGCTCCGTCACAGCTTGTCCCGCCTGTACCCGTCGCAGGACATCGACCGCGTCCACGCCGACCTGCTCAAGGCAGGCCTCACCGGCTCGGTCCGCGCGGAGGAGTTCGTTGCCGTGCAGGTGGGCGCCGTCATGGCGGGGTTTGCGCTCGGCCTGATCATGGTCGTCAGCGGCGTCGTCAAGGTGAAGATGGGCCTGGCGCTCATGTTCTTCCTGCCCATGCTCGGTGGCCTGGGGCCTAGCTACTGGTTGCGCTTTCGCATTAAGGGCCGGCGCGAGCGGGTGACGAACGACCTGCCTGACCTTCTCGACCTCATGACCATTTCGGTGGCCGCCGGTCTCGGTCTCGAGCAGGCGATGCAGGTGTCATGCGCGCGGTTCGAGTCGCCGGTCTGCGAGGAGCTGCGGATGACGCTCCGGGAGATGGAGCTCGGCCTGTCCCGGCACGATGCGCTCGAGAACATGAAACTCCGCACCGACATCGACGACCTCGTGACGTTCGCGGTGGTGCTCTCTCAGGCCGACGCTCTCGGTCTTCCCATCGGGCGCGTGCTGCAGGCTCAAGCCGACGAGATGCGCGACAAGCGTCGGCAGCGTGCGCGCGAGAAGGCGGCCAAGGTGCCGGTCAAGATTCTGTTCCCGTTGGCATTGTGCTTCCTACCGGCGATCCTGATCATCGTGCTCGGCCCGATCGTCGGACCGATTAAGCACGCCTTCGCCGGGCACTGACAACAGACGCACAACCTGCTCCGGTGGCGTGGGAATTTCGGCCCACTGCACCCAATCCGCAATTGTGATGCACCTGTCGTTTGACGAGCGAGTCGTACAATGACCAGGGGGAATTCTCACCGGAGTCGGTGGGGAGGAGGAGCCGCACCGGTTGATCCGGAGCGGAAATTGAGGGGGATCCATGACGAACACAGCCTCGATCCTGTGGCCGAGTGCAGCAGCGGCGGAGACGGTTGGGAGTCCGGGCGATTGGACGTTCTACTCGCAGGTTTCCGTCTCAGGGCCGGCCGTCTCGACGACGGTGCACCGTGGCCGCGAGGTGCAGGGTGCCATCGCGACGCTCACACGTGACAACGCCGTCGTCCGCTCCGTCGACAGTGACCCTGGGGAGCCTCAGGCGATCCACCGGCGCGTGGACGACGACCGCCAGTGGGGCCCGTGGTCGCTGACGCAGCGGGAGCTCGAAGTGCTTCAGCTGCTCGCCGAGGGCGCCACCAACAGCGAGATCTCGCAGCGGTTGTACATCAGCCCGAAGACCACCAAGAATCATTTGGCGGCCATCTTCCAAAAGCTCGATGTCACGAACCGTACGCACGCGCTGGTACGCGCGGTGGTGATGGGCCTGGTGACCATCGAATAAGACGCCTTGTCGGGGCCGTATTTGGTCCTTTCAGCCTATGGAAATAGAAGTGGGCTGTACCGACAATGAGCACGGGACTTCAAACGAGTATCCGGACAACCGTTCGGCGCTCTTTGGGGTGAGAGAGGGGAATATTCAAATGAGTGAGCTGTTCTTGAATGCGTTTTTCGCGGTCCGTGGTTTCCACGGCGGCATGCTTGAGCGTGCGCGGACCGAGCGTGGCGCCTCCATGGTGGAGTACGCACTGCTCGTCGGCCTCATCGCCGTCGTCGCCGTTGTGGCGATCGCCGCGCTTGGTGGGGGCATCTCGGGCCTGTTCAGCAACGCCAACAAGTGCGTTGGTGGTCTGAACGCCACAAACTGCTAGTTCGAGGCGGCTGACGCCGCATCGAGCTGCAAAGCATTTCCCTAAGGGAATATTCCCCCTTCCCCAAAGGGATGACGGTAGGGCTGGGCCGGCGTAGCCGGCCCAGCCCGCTGTTCGTTTCGGGGGATGTCGTCGTGCAATTCGTGGGCATTCTCCCAGAGGGAACCCAGAGGTCTTTGGGTCAAAAAGACTATGGATTTGCATTCACCAAGTGACGATATTTGTAGACGGGAAACGACATTCCGTCGATTCTCATCGGGGTAAAGAGGGGGACACAATGCTCGGATACTTCATCAACGCGTTTGTTGCGATTAGTGGCGCGCACGGCGCGCTCTTGCAGCGTGCCCGCACGGAGCGTGGCGCTTCCATGGTGGAGTACGCGCTGCTTGTGGGTCTGATTGCCGTCGTCGCCGTTGTTGCGATCGCTGCGCTGGGCGGAGGCATCTCCGGCCTGTTCAGCAACGCCAACACCTGCGTCGGTGGACTCAACTCCACCAGCTGCTAGCGGAAGT
>DATAYX010000009.1:0-1540 GCA_036272355.1 Acidimicrobiales bacterium | reverse complement strand
TTTCCATGCGTGTTGCCGTCGGCTCGGATCACGCCGGGTTCGACCTGAAGGAGATCCTGAAGGCCGAGCTCGGCACGCTCGGCCACCACGTCACCGACGTCGGCACTCACGACTCGGTCACCTCGGTCGACTACCCCGACTACGGCGCGGCCGTCGGCCGGGAGGTCGCATCCGGCGACGCCGACCTCGGCATCTGTGTGTGCGGCACCGGCAACGGCATCGCCATGGCGGCCAACAAGGTGCCCGGCGTCCGGGCGGCCGTCGTCCACGACGTGACGACCGCGGCGCTCGCCGGTCAGCACAACCACGCCAACGTCGTCTGCTTCGGGGCCCGGACGACCGGCGGTACCGTTGTCGTCGACGCGCTGCATGCCTTCCTCAATGCGCCCGTTGAGCCAGCCGAGAGGAACAGCCGCCATTTCCGCCGCATCGAGAAACTGAAGGCACTCGACGAAGTCACCCGTGAGGGAGCCGGGGCGGGCGCCGAGAGAGAACTCGTCCACCACACCGCACCCGAAGGAACGACATGAGCAGCTACGAAGACGCGCTGGCCGCCGACCCCGAGGTCAAGGACCTCATCGGCCAGGAACTCAACCGCCAGCAGACGACGCTCCAACTGATCGCGTCGGAGAACTTCACGTCGCCGGCCGTGCTCGCGGCCACGGGATCCGTGCTGACGAACAAGTACTCGGAGGGCTACCCCGGCCGCCGTTACTACGGGGGCAACTTCATCATCGACGAGGTCGAGGACCTGGCCCGGGACAGGGCGAAGCAGCTCTTCGGGGCGGCCCACGCCAACGTGCAGCCGCACTCCGGGGCTAACGCGAACCTCGCCGCGTACCAGGCTCTCCTCGAGCCCGGCGCCACCGTCCTGGCCATGCGGCTCGATCACGGCGGGCACCTCACCCACGGCTCGCCCGCCTCGATCGTGTCGAAGTTCTGGCGCTTTGTCTCCTACGGCGTGACACCCGAGTCGCACGATCCCGACAACGGCCCGGGCGAGGTCATCGACTTCGACCAGGTCGCGCACCTGGCCAAGACGGAGAAGCCAGCGCTCATCGTCGCCGGCTCCACCGCCTACGCACGCGTCATCGACCCGCAACCCTTCCGGGAGATCGCGGACTCGGTCGGCGCCATGTTCATGTTCGACGCCGCGCACCCGGCGGGCCTCATCGCGGGCGGCGCGCACCCGAGCCCGGTCGGCATCGCCGACGTCGTGACGCTCACGACGCACAAGACGCTGCGCGGCCCGCGCGGCGGCGCCATCCTCTGCGGCGAGGATCTGGCCAAGAAGATCGACAGCGCGGTGTTCCCGGGGCTCCAGGGTGGCCCGCTCGAGCACGTCATCGCCGCCAAGGCGGTCGCCTTCGCCGAGGCGGCCCGTCCCGAGTTCCGCGAATACGCCGCCGCCGTGGTGGCCAACGCCAGAGCCCTGGCGGACGCGCTCTGCGCCCACGGCTTCCGCCTGGTGTCCGGCGGCACCGACAACCACCTGCTCCTCGTCGACCTGCGGCCCTTCGACGCGGACCTCACGGGCAAG
>DATAYX010000008.1:0-2300 GCA_036272355.1 Acidimicrobiales bacterium | reverse complement strand
GGGCTGGCGTTGACGAGTTCGACGGCGGCCTCGTAGGTCGGGACGCGGGCAACGCCGAGGACCGGTCCGAAGATCTCGTCGTCGTAGGCGCGCATGCCCGGTCGGACCTCGTCGAGGAGCGTGCAGCCGAGGAAGAACCCGTCGGCGTTGGCGTCGCCGGTCTGCTGGTCGGCGCGGCCGTCGACGACGAGGCGTGCGCCCTCGGCCTCGGCGCCGTCGATGTAGGCGCGCACCCGGTCACGGTGTTGCGCGGTCACCAGCGGGCCCATCTGCGAGTCGGGGTCGTCGCCCGGGCCGATGACGACGGACGGGATGCGCTTCGTGATCGCCTCGACCAGCGGATCGGCCACGCTCCCGACGGCCACCACGACCGAGATCGCCATGCAGCGCTCGCCGGCCGAGCCGTACCCGGCCGAGATGGCGGCGTCCGCCGCGGCGTCGACGTCGGCGTCCGGGAGGACGATCATGTGGTTCTTCGCGCCGCCGAGCGCCTGCACCCTCTTGCCGTGGCGCGCGCCCTCCTCGTAGACGTGTCGGGCGATCGGCGTGCTGCCGACGAAGGAGACCGCGGCGATGTCGGGGTGGGCCAGGATGGCGTCGACGGCCTCGGCGTCACCGTGTACGACGTTGAGGACGCCGTCGGGGACGCCCGCCTCCTTGGCCACCTCGGCGAGAATGAGGGAGGGCGACGGGTCGCGCTCGGAAGGCTTGAGCACGAAGGCGTTCCCACAGGCGATGGCGTTCGCCATCATCCAGAGCGGGACCATCACGGGAAAGTTGAAGGGGGTGATGCCGGCCACCACGCCGAGCGGCTCGAGCACGGTGTGCACGTCCACGCCAGTCGAGACCTCGGTGGAATGGGCGCCCTTCAGCAGATGCGGGATGCCGCAGGCGAACTCGATGTTCTCGAGCCCCCGGGCGACCTCGCCGGCGGCGTCGCTCAGGACCTTGCCGTGCTCCGCGGTGACGGCCTTGGCGAGGTCGGGCGCCGCGCGGCTGACCAGGTCCCGTAGGCGGAAGAGGACCGCGGCGCGGGCGCTGAGGGAGCCCGCGCCCCACTCGGCCGCCGCCTCCTTGGCCACCTGGACCGCAGAACCGACCTCGTCGGCCGAGGCGAGGGGGACCGTCGCCGTCTGCACCCCGCGGGCTGGGTCGAAGATCGCGCCCTCCCGGCCCGACGTGCCCGCCACGGACTTGCCGCCGATGAAGTGCTGGAGTGCCTGCATGCGACGATCCTCTCACCGCGGCGCGCGGGTGGGCACGCCGGGCGGCGGTCCGGCGGTTCGAGGCGGTGGGCCGCCCCGAGGGCGGCCTCAGACGGTGGCGGGCTCTTCCAGGGCCAGCTTGGCCAGCTCCTCGGACACCAGCCGGTCGCGGTCTTCGAGGTCGCGGCGGGCGGCGCGCGGGCTCCAGCGGCCCCGCATGAAGAACACGAGCACGCCGAAGACCGCCATGCCGATCAGGCAGACGGTCCACCACCGTTTCCATTCACCCGGTGAGGACTTCTGCGCCGGCACCAGCTTCTGTTCGGCCACGAGCAGGCTCGCCAGGGCCGGCGAGTGGACACCGACCTTCGATTGGATATCCGCCTGGCTCACCGGTGTGCCGTTCTGGATCGCGGTGGCGAGCGGTTGGTAGGCGAGCAACCCCTGGATGTGCTGGTTCGTGAAGCCTCCGCCCGCGGTCAACGCGGCCCCGAGGTTGTGCGTGCTGTTGCACGTCTGCAGCACGGTGGCCAAGGTCTTGAGCTCCGGTCCCGCCTGGGGCGTCGACCGCAGGCCGGCGAGCACCGATGCCGGCGCGTCCGTGTGCGCACACCCCGACGCCGACGGCGCATACGACTGCGCGGCCTGGACTGCCTGCAAAGTGGCGCCGGCGTTCTGGTTGTCCACGAGCACGGTCGACGTCGTGATGACGTAGGGGAGGACGAGGAACGACAGCGCCACCGTGATGCGCAGGATCCAGCCCCAGATGGCGAGCCCAGACGCGGTGAGTGCCGGGTTGTGCGACTCGACCTGCTCGGTGTAGTTCGCCATCCAGGGCGCGTAGGCGAACGAGATCGAGACCGCCAGCAACACGATCACGAGGACGTTGGAGTAGTAGCCCGCGTGCGGCTGCCCCGTCTGATGGATGAGGAACAGCATCATCACGATGGCGCAGGCGGCGCCGAAGAGCATGAACGGCTTGCGCACCCGGGCCACGTCGGAGAGCGCGCCCGCGACGACGAGGCCGATGGAGAGGGACGCGGCCAGCCACACGTTGATGCCGTTCGCCTGCGCGGCGGACCGGTTGAAGGTCAC
>DATAYX010000007.1:0-2288 GCA_036272355.1 Acidimicrobiales bacterium | reverse complement strand
CACCCTGAGGCGGAACAAGAGATGGATCAGGTTCTGGTAGCCCCACGAGTAGAGCCGGCGCAGCGGGGGATAGTGCACCACCGACGACGGGTGCCGCTTGCTCCCGATGATGATGTCGGGCTCCTCGGTTCGCATGATGGTTACGAACGGCGCCAGGAACTCGGGGGAGATGTCACCGTCCGCGTCGATGAAACCCAGATAGCGCCCCCGTCCCTGGCCCAGGCCGGCCCGCAGGGCATGCCCCTTCCCTGCGTTGGTGGCGAACTCCATGCGCCGTACCACTGTCTCGGGGAACCCCGTGAGCGTGAAGGGGCTGCCATCGGTCGAGCCGTCGGACACGGTGATGATCTCGAAGCTCATACCGGACGCGTCGAGGACGCGCACCATGTGCTCGACCGTGGCCCGCAGCCGGGCGCCCGGGTTGTAGTAGGGCACGACGATCGAGACGTCGAGCGTCGGGTCGGGGAGCACCCTGCTCGGGGCCTCGCCGCCGTCCCGTGGCCCGGACACCGCCTCCGTCACCTCACGTCCCCATTGCCCTCGCGTGCCGTCCGTGTGTGCCCAGGAGCCCTGGCGCCCGGGCACGTCCCGAGCGAGGCTAACCGAGGACTTCCGGCGCCCCGCACGCGCCCCGGCGTCGTTGGAGGCGGCCCCGCCCTCCCCAGACCGGCCTGCCGACCAGCGCCGACGCTCGGACGCCCCGTCCGGCCCCGCCGGGCCCTCGATAAACCCCCCGCGTCAACCGGGGCGGCCAGGCGACCGAATGGTAAACTTTTGCAAACGCCGCGCAGGCTCTCTCTCCGGGCCGCGCACGACGAGGAGTCACATGTTTGACGGCCGCTGGCGCAATGGCGTCGACCGGACGACGAGTCCGATCGGCCAGGCGCTCCACCGCCACGGGATCACCGCCGACGTGCTCACCGCGACGGGGCTCATTTCAGCGACGGCCACCGGCGTCCTCGTGGCGACGGGCCACCTGCACTGGGCCGCCGTCATGCTCATCGTTACAGGGTTGCACGACCTCCTCGACGGCCCTGTGGCCAAGGCGGCGGGCACCGCGTCCGTCCGTGGCGCGTTCTTCGACTCCGTCACCGACCGCGTGGCCGACGCCGTCATCATGCTCGGTGCCTCCTGGTACCTGCTGAACCGAGGCGAAGGCCATCTCGCGCTCCTGCCGATGGCCATCCTCGGGGTGACCAGTCTCGTCTCCTACGAGAGGGCCAAGGCGGAATCGCTCGGCCTCCAGGCCAAGGGCGGCCTCATGGAGCGCGGCGAGCGGATGTTCGTCTTCGGCGTGGGCTGCCTCAGCGCCGACATCTTCGTCCCCGTCCTCTGGGTCCTCTTCATCCTGATCTCCTTCACCGCCATCGCCCGCTTCGTGAAGGTCTGGAACGCCGCCTCCGGCCGTGACGCCGTCATCCGCCGCCGCCTCGAGGCCTGGCGCGAGGGCCGGGTCGACTCCCGTTGGCGCACCTGGCGCGAGTCCCGCGAGTCCGCCCATTCCTCCGGCCGCTCCCTGCGCACCCCCCGCACCCGCACGATCCCCGGTGCCCCCGTCGGCCGCTGGCGGGCCCGCCGCCAGGAGGCGCTCAGCAGCCGCTCGGGCCGCACCCTGCGGGGCCGCCGCCGCGCCACCCGCGCCCATCGCCCCTCGGGTCCCGGCACCGGCACCTGGTCCGGCGGACCCCGTCGCCGCACCACTCGGCGCACGACGCCCCCCGGCTCGCCCGACGCGTCCTCCTGATCGGCCGGTCAGCTCGGGTCACCGGCGCCCACCGCGCCCGCATCGCTGCCACACTTTCTTCCGTGTGCCGTGACCCTTCCATGGGCGAGCCGTGACTCGGTCCCGCTCGGCGACGTGGCGGGACAAGGCGCGCTACCTCACCTACACCGGCCTCGGCGCCGCGATGGGGCACATGCCCGAGCCGATGGCGCACGGCATCGCCCGCGCGGTCGCCGGGGTCATGGCGCTGCGGGGAGGCCCGGCTCTCGAGATGCACGAGCGCCAGATGCGGCGCGTCCTGGCCAGCGAGTGCGCTGACGGTGTCGAGCCCGATCCTGCCCTCATCCGCCGTCTCAGCAAGCGGAGCTTCGACTATTACGCGCGTTACTGGGCCGACGGCGCCCGCCTGCCTTATGAGACCGAGGCCGGCGTGCGGCTCCACTGGCGGCTCGAATCGGGACGTGAGCACCTGAGCAAGGCGATGGCCGACGGCAAGGGCATCGTCATGGCGCTGCCCCACGTCGGGAGTTGGGAGTGGGGTGGCTATTGGCTGGCCCTCGAGGGC
>DATAYX010000006.1:0-3803 GCA_036272355.1 Acidimicrobiales bacterium | reverse complement strand
GCCTTCGATGCGGCGAGATTCGCCATCGAGAGGATCTGACCCGTCTTCACGTCCATGACGATCGCCGTGCCACTGACGGAGTTCGAGGACTCGATGGCTTTGGCCAGGGCTTGCTCGGACTCGTACTGGAGCTGCGTGTCGATGGTGAGCTCTAGGCCCGTTCCCGGCGTCGTCGCCACCTGGTTCGTGACCGGCGATTGCGGCAGGGCCACGCCGGCCGGCGACGCCATGATCGTCTCCTTGCCGTCGCCTCCCGCCAACTGCTTGTTGTCGCCGTACTCGATCCCCCCCGCACCCTTGCCGGCGGCATTGGTGAAGCCGACCACCGGAGAGGCCAGGTTGCCGTTCGGCACCTCACGCTTCGAGTCGGAGATCAAGGTGATCCCGGGAAAGGAGTCTGCCGCGATCTTCTGGCCGGTCGACTTCGAGAGTTGGCGCGCCAGGACGACGTAGCCCGAGTGCTGGTGCAGTTGACTTGCCAAAGTGGCGACGGGGATGTGGAGCATCGGACCGAGGGCTTCGGCGGTCTTCACCGGGTGCGCGATCTGAAAGTCGTCGGCCACGACGTCGTCGGTGGGCACGGAGAGCGCGAGGGGTGACCCGTCACGGGCGTAGATCCCACCTCGTAGCGAGGGCAGCGACACGGTGATGGCCGACTCGCCCCGCGCCTGTGCCTGGTAGCCGCCCGAGTGGAGCACCTGGACGTCGACCAGGCGCGCCACGAGCAGCAGCATCGCGACGATGAGGATCATGCGAACGATCCGCACGCGCCGCACGAAGCTGACGCCCATCCAGTTGCGCCCGCCCGACCGACGCGACGTCGTGGGAGATCGGTGTCGCTGCGATCGCGTCCTGTGGACCTGTGCGGGCGCGCCAGCTCGACGTACCGGCCGTGGCGCGGGCCGAGCACTCGGCTGCGTACCCGGGCGGGTTGTCCTGGTGGCGGCTGACCGACCGGAAACAGCGCGCGCGCGCCCACCGCCATGCCGCGTGGTGGTGCTCACGGCGTCGACGTCGCGGTCGTGGTCGAAGAGGACGCGCCAGTGCCGGTGCTCGCACCGGATGCGGCGGAGCCGCTGCTGGTTCCCCCCGAAGTGTTCGTCGCGCCTGCACCGCCAGCCGAGGACGACGAGCTACTGGCCGTCGGTGCCGGGGGCGGTGCGGCGGGTGCCGGCGTGACCTTCGGCGTGGGCACCGGCACCGACAACGACACGTAGGGCAGCTCGATCACGTTGGCGGGGTGCACCATGCCTTGGCTCGCTGCCGCACTGACGATGCGCGGCGGTGTCTCGAGTTTGGAGACGGCCAGCTCGGCCTGGCGGTGCGAGCTCTGCTCGAGTGACAACTCATGTTGGAGCGAGGACAACCGCACCTGACCGTTGGCCAGCAATGCCTGCGCAACGACCACGGCCAGAAGCGACGCCACGACCAACGAGACGGAAACGATGTTGAGCACGCGCCGCCGGTTTGCCAGCAGCGTGTGGATGCGACCGGGCTGGCCCTTACGGGAGGGGACCGCGCGCAGCGGCGCCCAGCGTCGGGACGGGGCGGAGCCCCCGGCGTGCCGGCGTACGGGCGCAGCCGTCGCCGCAGGAGGTGGCGACATCAGTCCTCGACCGTTCGGACGATGGCGCGCAGCCGTGCGGCTTCGGCCCGAGGGTTGGCGTCCACCTCGGCGGCGGACGGCTTGCGGGCACCCCGGAAGACGAGGCGGTGACGCGCGACGGCGCCGCAGACGCAGGGCAAGCCGGGCGGGCACACACAGCCGCCGGATGCCGCGTCAGCGAAGGTCTGCTTCACCAGCCGGTCCTCGCCGGAGTGGTAGCTGATGACTGCGAGCACGCCGCCCACCGCCAGGCTCGACAACGCGACCGGCAATGCGGCACGCAATTCGTTCTGCTCGTCGTTGACTTCGATCCGCAGCGCCTGGAAGACCCGGCGCGCCGGATGGCCCCTGCGCCGCGCCGCTTGCGGCACCGCTGCCGACACGACTTCGGCCAGTTGGCCTGTAGAGGTCAACGGCCGGGCCTCCACGACCGCCCGGGCTATGCGCCCGGACAGTCGCCCCTCTCCGTTCTCGCGGAAGAGCCGCGCCAACGCGTCCCCGGGCAGCCCGTTGACCAGGTCCGCCGCGGTGACGCCGGACGCCGGGTCCATCCGCATGTCCAGTGGGCCGTCGGCGCGATAGGAGAAGCCGCGGGCGGCCCAGTCGAGCTGGGGTGAGCTGACGCCGAGGTCGAAGAGAATCCCTGACAGGGGAGCCACATCCGCCTCTTCGATTACTGCTTCCAACGCCGAGAACGGGGACCGGACCAGTGAGATCCGATCCCCGAACTGAGCAAGCCGTTCGGCGGCCGCCTCGAGGGCGGACGGGTCCCGGTCGAGGCCGAGCACCCGCAGTCCGGGGTGGGCCTCCAGCAGCGAAGCAGCGTGACTGCCTCCACCGACCGTGGCGTCGACGACCACGCCGGAGGGCACCGCGGCGAACAAGGACACCACCTCGTCACGCAGCACGGGAATGTGATCGAACGAGTGGGCCATCTGCAGCTCCTCGGCCGGTTGGTCGAGGGGGAGGTGGAGATCCAGACGACCGAGGTGGAAGTGGGTGGAGTGGCCTTCCATTTTTCCGGTCGAGGAGCTGCACATGGTCCAATGCGTCCCACGGGACGTGGTGCGTCCGTCAGTCCTTCTTTCTCTTGTTCTTTCGTTCTCTGTCGCTCTCCGTTCTGTTTGTGGCGCGGACGAGCTCAGTCGTCCTCGAGCAGCCAGCTCTCCTCGGGCAGCACCCGTGACTCCCATTCGGCGGGATTCCATAACTCGACCCGGTCGATGGCGCCGTGCACCAGGACTTCCGTGTCCAGATGAGCGAACGTCCGCAGATGCAACGGGATCGGCATCCGGCCTTGGCGATCGATCTCGACCTCGGCCGAGTTCGACGCCCAGATTCGGGCTCTGTTGCGATCTGCCCGTCCGGTTTCCGTCTTCTCCTGCATCACCTCCATTTGCCGCTCGAATTCGGCGGGTGTCCACAGCGCCAGGCACGCCTCGGTGTGCTGTGTGAGATAGCCCCCTCGCTCGAACTGGGCGCGGAACTTCGCCGGCAGGATGACCCTGCCCTTCGAGTCGAGCGAGTGCTCGTATCTCCCGACGAATCCTGCTGCCACCAGCCGTCTCTCCCACGACACTCCCTGGCCTGCGCCATTTGACGCTCTGTCACTCCATTTCCCGCCACTTTACGCCCTTTGACTCCACTGCACAACTACTTCCCACCATTTGCAACCCAAATGAAACCCTTCGCCGCCCCGAGGACTCCCGAAGCTCGGGCGCCGAACATTCCCCGCTGACGCGCGGCGCGACGCCGACGACGGGGGAAGCAACAGCGGCCCACAAAGCCGAATAAGCCGAAGGGCCGACGTAGTGAGGATCCCCGCCCATCCGGACGCCCCCCACCTGGCAAGCCGGTGCCCCCACTGCGGGGCGCCAACTCGCGGCCCGCAGCCCGCGGCCCGCGGCCTTATTTCCCTCCCGGCACCCGGATCCGAGGAAAGGCTCCGACGAGACGCTCACGCACCCCGGCCAGATCGCGGGGCGGCGGAGGCAACGCACCGATCCCCACGGCGACTCCGCCCAGTCCTCCCGCGAGGTCCGACCGCGTCGAGTCCTCGAACGACAACAAGTCGAGCAACGGCTCGGCGTCCCATTCGAGATACGCGCACGACGAGAACAGCGCACCCTCGCGGCAGCGCCACTGCGAAAGCCCCACGATCTTGCGATCGTCGAAGAAGACTTCGCCGGGGCCGCGC
>DATAYX010000005.1:0-6721 GCA_036272355.1 Acidimicrobiales bacterium | reverse complement strand
CAACACCGCCGTCCACCGCGAGCTCTCTCACGGCATGGACGGACTGCTGCGGCGCGGCCGCATGATCGTGGTCGTCCTCTCGCTGTACTCGATCAGCCTTGCCCTCACGACCGGTGCGCTTCTCGTCGCGAGCGTGATGACATCCGGGTCCCTGGTGGCCGAAGTGATCGCCATCACCGTGGCGAACGCGGTTGCCGCGATATTCCGCTTCAGCGTCCTGCGGGCCTGGATCTTCCGTCCGCGCGCCTTGACCAACCCCGTGCCCACCTTGGAGGTTTCCGGATGACCAGCCTGCCGCCCGACCACGACGCCCCCATCGCAGTGCTCGATCCGCCGGCGCCGCCGGCAGTGACCGAAGCCTCGGCGTTGCCCGCCGCGTCCGGTGGCGCGGCCTGGCCGCCGGGACCTCGTCCGAGCCGGGTGGCGCGCTTCTTCCGTGGCAAGGAGAGCGACCCCGTCTGGGTGCGCCCCGCATTGCTCACACTCCTTGCGGCCACGGCGGTGCTCTATCTGTGGGACCTCGGCGCAAGCGGCTGGGGCAACTCCTTCTACTCGGCTGCCGTCCAGGCCGGCACCAAGAGCTGGAAGGCCTTCTTCTTCGGTTCGTCGGACTCCTCGAACTTCATCACCGTCGACAAGCCGCCCGCTTTCCTGTGGCCCATGGAGATCTCGGCCCGGATCTTCGGGTTGAACTCCTGGAGCATGCTCGCACCACAGGCACTCGAGGGCGTTGCCACGGTCGGGCTCGTGTACCTCTCGGTGCGCCGCTGGTTCAGCGCGCAGGCGGCCCTGCTCGGTGGTGCCATCGTGGCCTTGACGCCTGTGGCCGCCCTGATGTTCCGCTACAACAATCCCGACGCGATGCTGGCGTTGCTGCTCACGGCGGCGACCTACGCCATGATCCGCGGTCTCGAGCGGGCACAGACCAAGTGGCTCGTGCTTGCAGGCGCCTTCGTCGGCTTCGGCTTCATCACCAAGATGATGCAGGCCTTCCTCATCCTCCCGGTGATGGCCGTCGTCTACCTACTCGCCGCGCCGACGGGCGGGTGGCGCCGGGTCTGGCAGGTGTGCCTCATGGGTGTGTCCGTGCTCGTGGCCGCCGGCTGGTGGGTTACCGCTGTCGCTCTGACGCCCACGGCCGACCGTCCGTACGTCGGCGGCTCACAGGACAACAGCATCCTGAACCTCATCTTCGGCTACAACGGCTTCGGCCGCCTGACCGGCAACGAAGCGGGCAGCGTCGGCGGTGGGAACGTCGGAGGCGCGATGTGGGGACCGACCGGATGGACCCGGCTCTTCAACGCCTCGTTCGGCAACATGATGTCGTGGCTCCTGCCCGGCGCGCTCGTGATGGGTGCGGTGCTCCTCGTGATCACGATCCGGGCACGGCGTACCGATCGCGAGCGAGCCGGGCTGTTGCTCTGGGGCGGTTCACTCGTCGCCATCGGGCTGACTATCAGCATGGCGCAGGGGATCATCCACCCCTACTACCTCGTCGCTCTCGCACCACCGTTGGGCGGTCTCGTCGGCATTGCCACCATGGGTTTGTGGGAACGGCGGGCGACATGGCCCGCAAGAGTGGGCCTTGCTGCCGCATTGGCGGTGACCGTGGCATGGAGCGCGGTGTTGCTCGGGCGCACGTCGAACTGGTTCCCGGCTCTGCGCCCCTTCGTCATCGTGGCCGGCTCGCTGGGCGTGGTGGCGATCCTCTGCCTGCCCTACCTTCGCCAGGCCCCGAAGGTGGCCATCGGCCTCGTGGCCGCGCTCGGTTTCGGCGCCGCCCTCGCGGCTCCCCTGTTCTCCACCGTTGCGACCGCCGCCACCCCGCACGACGGCGCCATCCCCGCGGTGACCCCGACGGCATCGGGCGGATTCGGAGGCCCCGGCGGCGGCCTCCCAGGCGGTGGGGGGTTTGCCGCCCGTGGGGGCCGTGTCCCGACCGGCGGGTTTCCCGGCGGCGGCAACTTCCCGGGCGGCGCCAACTTCCCAGGGGGCGGCAACTTCCCAGGGGCTGGCACCGGCCCCGGTAACGCCGGGACGAACCCGTTCCAGGGGGGTGCATCGTCGTCCGGTCGCGCCGGCCCACAAGGCGGCTTCGGTGTCCCCGGTGGCGGCGGTGGCGGCGGATTCCTGAACGGCAGCCGGTCGAACGCGGCCCTCGACAAGCTGCTGCAGTCAAACGCGAGCCGCTACACCTGGGCCGCGGCAACGGTCAGCGCGGAAAACGCGGCGGGTTACCAACTTGGGAGCGGCGAGCCCGTCATGGCGATCGGTGGCTTCAACGGGACGGATCCCGCACCGACGCTGTCACAGTTCGAGAGGTACGTCGCCGAGGGCAAGATCCACTACTTCATCGCCGCCGGCGGCGGGTTCGGTGGTGGCGGCTTCGGCGGCGGACAGGGAGGCGGCACGTCGAGCGCCGCCTCGCAGATCCCGTCGTGGGTGGAGGCGCACTTCACCGCGAAGACCGTCGGCGGGGTGACCGTCTACGACCTGACGACGGGCGCGTCCTGAGCTGAATCGCCTGGCGGGTCAGGCGAGCAGCTTTCGGTAGTGACCGAGGGTGGCGTCGTCGAATGCGATGAACCGGACCACCAGCACGTCGGTGTCCGCCGCGCCGACGGTTGTCACGGCGATGGCGGCGGCTTCCTCCGGGGGATAGCCGTAGACGCCGGTCGAAATTGCCGGGAACGCCACTGACCGTGCGCCGACCTCGTCGGCGACCGCCAGGCTGTTGCGATAACACGCAGCGAGCGTCTCGGCCTCGTCGTCGGAGCCGCCCCGCCACACCGGCCCGACCGTGTGGATGATGAAACGAGCGGCGAGGTCGAAGCCCTCGGTGACGACGGCCTGTCCGGGCGGACACTCACCGATGGCGCAGCACGCTGCGTGCAGCCGGTCGGCGCCCGCGGCACGGTGGATGGCCCCATCGACGCCTCCGCCGCCCCGCAGCTGGCGGTTGGCTGCATTGACGATCGCGTCGACCTGCTCGGTGGTGATGTCGCCGGTGGCCGCTTCGAGACGCGGGGACACGGCCCGGCCGTCAGCCGCCGGTGGTCGTGGTCGCGCCCGAGGTCGACTTCGGCGCGAGCTTGCTCAGCGCCACGGGGTGCGCCGGCGCTGCCACTGCGACCTTCTCGCCCCAGTTGGAGAAGGCCACCGTGCCGTGGATGGTGGATGCGTGCCCCTTCGCGCTCGGGTTGGTGACCTCCTCGATCGGCAGAGGCTTTCCGGTCGCGGGTACGTAGAGGATCTCCGGCACCGAGGCGCCGGTGTTCGTCGACACCGATCCCTTGATGCCCTTGGCATTCTGGCCGTTCACGTTGGCACTGGCGGCGTGGGTGAAGGGCCCACTGAAGCTGAGTTCGGTCGCCACCTGTGACTTCAGCAGCCCTGCCGCAAGTTGGGCCAGGTTCGTATTGGACATCGGGAACGACAGCCACTTGCCCGCATACTTGCGCGACTGCGCGGCGGTGAGACCGAGGATGTTCTGTAGACCGGCCGTGTTGCCCTTCACATAGCCGGTCTTTCCGACCACCTCTGCACTCATGTGCTCGGTGATCTTCCCGTTGTGTACGGTCAAGGTCTCCGAACCCGAAGAGGTGCCGGCGTCACCGCTCTGTTGCAGGGTGACGTTGCCCTGGGTCACGTTGGTTTGGAAGTGGACACTCTGGTTCGCCGCCGCCTTCAACGCGGCCTGGTAGTCGGACTGTGCGCTCGTGGTGGATGCGCTCGCCGCGCCGGCTGGCGTCCCACAGACACCGAACGCGGCCAGCGCGGCGCATGCCGCCGTGCCGACGGCAACCGCGGTGGGACGGACGGGACGGGGGCGACGCATGCGGATTCACTCTCCTGGGATCCGGTTCGGCGGCGCCATGAGCGCACGGCCGTCCGGGGCTGGGGGGACCCTGACATCCTCCCATGCTCCGGCCTCCGGCCGTATTCGGGCCCGGCGCGGACGTTCAGACGGCGCTGACGGGCCCGATCGGCACCGCACCCTGCGGGGCCTCGGGCCGCACGGTCTCACCCCAGTGGGAGTAGGCAACATGCAGCGCGCCGTTGGGCTTGCCCTTCGAGTCGACCGTGTCCTCCTCGACCGGCACGTGGCGGCCGTGGGCCCGGACATAGAGCACGACGCGCTCCTTTTTCTTGCCGTAGGTCTGGGTGCCCTTGATGGCGTCCACGGCGATCCCGTCGAGGGTGGTGGCACGGCCGAGCGTGAGGGGGCCCTTGAGCTCGAGCTCGTTGGCCACATCGTGCGATCGAACGCCGGCAACGACCTGCGCGAATGTCGCGCTGGTCGTCGAGAACTCGATCCAGCGCCCCGCCACTTGCTGTGCCGTGGCTGCGTCCATGCCAACCAGCGCTTGGAACCCGCCTGCGTTGCCCTTCACGTAGGTGAGGCCGCCGATGACATCGATGGTGATCGTGTCGGTCACGCCGCTTTTCCCTGTGGCGACCGTCTGAGTGCCCGAGGCCGGGCCCGAGTCACCTGTCTCGAGCAGCGAGACCTGCGAGACGGTCGACGCCGACTCGTAGTGGACCGACCACGACTTCGTGGTCGCCAGTGCCTCCCGGTAGAGGGTCGATGCGTCAGGCGGGGTGGTGTGCGAGGAGGCCGCCACAGGCGGTGCGCCGGAGAGGGCGGCCAGGGCGAGCCCACCGACGAGCGCCACGCCGGCCGCCAGCCTTGGTCCGAACACCCTTCCTCCTCTATCTCGCCCGGCGGGGAGCGAGCCAGCATCCCACGCCACCCGTGAGCCTCCCCGTCACTCCGTCATACCGTCATGTCGCCGGTGGGGCGACCGTTCCTCCTCGACCGGCAGGCAAGCGGGAGGGTCCACGACTTGCGAACACCTGTTCGTTAAGGTGGCAGGCAAGAGAAGGCAGCGGGGTTCGTCACACCCTCGCCGTAGGGTCCTCGCCGCGCCATCGGTGGGTGCGGCCAAGGCCGGGGCCGAGACAGTTCGTAGAAGAGACAAAGAGGAGAGAGGGATGGCCGAAGCGGAACGAGAGAAGGCACTGGACGCGGCGCTGGGTCAGATCGAGAAACAATTCGGCAAGGGCTCGGTCATGCGGATGGGCGACAACATCAACATGAACATCGAGTCCGTCCCCACCGGCGCCCTCTCCTTGGACATCGCGCTCGGCATCGGCGGTCTGCCGCGGGGCCGGATCGTGGAGATCTACGGTCCCGAATCGTCGGGGAAGTCGACCCTCGCCATGCACGCGGTCGCCGAGGCGCAGCGCAATGGCGGCATCTGCGCCTACATCGACGCCGAGCACGCAATGGACCCGGTGTACGCCCGGGCCATCGGCGTCAACGTGGACGACCTTCTCATCTCGCAGCCCGACACCGGTGAGCAGGCCCTCGAGATCGCCGACATGCTCATCCGCTCGGGCGCCCTCGACATCCTCGTCATCGACTCGGTGGCGGCGTTGACGCCGCGGGCCGAGATCGAAGGCGAGATGGGCGATACCCACGTCGGCCTGCAGGCCCGCCTCATGTCCCAGGCGCTGCGCAAGCTGACCGGGACGCTGTCGAAGTCCGACACCATCGCCATCTTCATCAACCAGCTGCGGGAGAAGATCGGCGTCATGTTCGGCTCGCCCGAGACCACTCCCGGCGGCCGGGCGCTCAAGTTCTACTCGTCGATCCGTCTCGACATCCGCCGGATCGAGGCGATCAAGGACGGGACGGACGTGACGGGCAACCGGACCCGGGTGAAGGTCGTGAAGAACAAGTGCGCCGCCCCGTTCAAGCAGGCCGAATTCGACATCATGTACGGCAAGGGGATCAGCCGCGAAGGGTCGTTGCTCGACGTCGCGCTCGACCTCGGCTTCGTGAAGAAGTCCGGTGCGTGGTTCACCTACGAGGGCGAGCAGCTCGGCCAGGGCCGCGAGAACGTGAAGACGTTCCTCTCGGAGAACCCCCAGTTGATGGCCGAGATCGACGAGCGCGTGCGCAGCCAGCTGGCGCCCAAGGAAGACGATGCCATTGTCGAGGAAGGCGTCGTCGATCCCGAGGACCTGCCGATCTCACTCGAGTCGTAGCCCTACCCCGCCCTCACAGCGGAAGCCGAAGGCTCCGGACGGTCCCCGCACCCCCCTCGGGTGACTGTCCGGAGCGCTTCGCGTCCGGGCCGGGGTGCCGTGTCGCACCCGACAGAATGGGGTGATGCCAGGAGAGCCGTGGAAGAAACGCGCCTATCGGGTCTTCGACCGCTTCGTGCCGACCGTCCCCTTCCGCTACCTGCCGCCGAAGCAGTCGGTACGCATGGCCTTCAACGTCATCCTTGACCGCGAGCCGGACGGCCAGGGTGCCGACGACTACATCCGCAAGCTGGCCGACGGGGAGCTCTCCCGGCGCGGCGTGGCCGAGATGCTGGCGCACTCGGAAGAGTTCCGCCGCCGCGTTCCCATCGGCAACGTGCTCCTCTCCATGCATGTCAGCCGCAGCGAGTTCGTCGCCGGCCTGCCCCGGGCGGCGCGCATCCTCGATCTCGGGGGGACGCACCAGGGCCTGCCTGACGGCGCGCTGGTGCACCTCGGGTACCCCTACCCCTTCGAGCGCCTGGTCGTCGTCGACCTCCCGGTGGAAGAACGCGACGAGATCTACCAGGGCGGCTCGAGCGGCGAGCCGGTGCTCTCCGAGCTGGGTCCCGTCGAGTTCGCCTTCCACTCCATGGTCGACCTGGGCCGCTACGACGACGCGAGCTTC
>DATAYX010000004.1:0-3449 GCA_036272355.1 Acidimicrobiales bacterium | reverse complement strand
TGAGCTCTTTGATCTTGGTCGGTATCTGCGGAAGGAGCGGGATCACGTAGACCAGCCCGGCGATCACTGCACCCGAGATGAGCGAGCGCCCGCCCAGCACCACCACGAGGAGCAGCGCGAGCGACGCCGACCACATGAAGTCCTGCGGCGTGATCGCCTGCTGCCACGCCCCGTAGAGCGAGCCGCCGAGCGCGGCCACCATCGCGCCGACCACGAAGACGACGATCTTGGTGACGGTCAGGTTGACCCCGAGGGTCGACGCCGCCAGGGGCGAGTCGCGCACGATATGCAGTCGCCGTCCGATCGGCCCTTGGCGCAGCGCGTAGGCCACGATGGCGATCAGCGCGAACACGATGACGGCCAGCTCGTACATGGCCGCCCGGCCGGTGAACGACATCCCCAAGAAGTGCGGGCGACCCACCGTGATCCCCGTCTGGCCACCGCTGACGTCGCTGCGGTTGAACACGACGTTGTCCATCACCAACGCGAACGCCAGCGTGGCCAGAGCGAGATAGAGACCCGACAGCCGGAGCGACACCAGGCCGACGATGATCCCGAGCGGCGCCGCGAACAGCATGCCCATGACCACGGCGAAGAGGAAGTGCTGCCCGTGGGCGCCGGCCAGGTGTCCGGCCGTGAAGGCGCCGACGCCGACGAACGCGAATTGGGCCAGCGAGATCTGGCCCGCCCACCCCGTGAGCACGACCAGCGTCAGCGCGATCACGGCGTAGATGAACCCCTGCGTGAGGAAATCGAGGTTGGGGCCCGGGAACGCCAGGGGCACGAGCAGAGCCAGCACGAAGCCGCCGAGCCCGACCGCCAGCCCGCGCTCGATACGCAGCGACCCCACCGACCACCGCAGACGCCGGACGGTCTCCGACGAGCGCAACGCGGAGAGGCGTTGGGCCACGGCGCCCGAGCCGGCCGCTTTGAGCCGCGTCCCGAATGCGACCAGCAGGATGAAGAGCAGCAGATAGGGGAGGGCGGCCTCGAGATTGGAGACGGTGCCCGAGTTGGACCATTTCGACATGAGGCTGACGGCGATCCCCAGTCCGAGCCCGCCGAGGTAGGCCGCTGGCAACCCGAAGAGGATCCCGAGCACCGCCGGCGCGAACGCGTAGATCACGACCAGCACCAGCTGGTTCACGTCCAGGCCTTGTGTCGGGCTGATGAGGATGCCGACGAGTGCGGCGAAGACCGTCGAGAGGATCCAGGCCACGCGCCGCACGTTGTCGCCGTGGACTCCGATCATGTCCGAGAGGTCGGGATTGTCGACGACGGCGCGGGTCTGCGTGCCGAAGCGCGTGTGCCGCAGCAGGCCCCACAAGACGGCGGCCATCGCGAGGGAGATGAGCAGGGTGCCCATCTGGTCGTATCCGACGTGCAGTGTCGAGCCGAGGCGGAACGTGGAGACGGGCAGGATCGCCTGCAGATGCTCGTCCTGAGGCCAGATCAGGCCGGCCGCTGCGCTCAAGGCGGCGAGCACGCCGAGCGAGACGACGATCACCACCTCGATGGCGGCGCCGCTGAGCGGCCGGAAGAGCCCTTCGAGAATCACGCCGATCACGGGCGCCACGATCAGGAAGA
Organism: Acidimicrobiales bacterium; assembly: GCA_036272355.1. Classification (GTDB taxonomy): domain Bacteria; phylum Actinomycetota; class Acidimicrobiia; order Acidimicrobiales; family RAAP-2; genus Bog-473. The sequence continues at coordinate 1,862 of DATAYX010000004.1, read as the reverse complement.
GAATTGGCATCGCCAGCCAGGCGCTGATGCCCCACTGGTCGTGCAGTTGCCAGTAGGTGAAGGCGCAGAACATCGCGATCGCCCCGTAGGCGAAGTTGAAGACGCCCACCGTCTTGTAGGTGAGGACCATTCCCATGGCGGCCAGCCCGTAGAGGCCGCCGGTGAAGATGCCGATGACGATGAACGGCCAGTATGCGCTCATTCAGGAGGCCTGGGTCGGCTGCCCGCCGCAGAAGAGCCCGGAGGAAGGTGCCTTGCGGACGAAGTCGTTCCCCTTGATCTGTACGTCCACGTCGCAGTTGTACGTGCCGCGCGAGCTCGGGGTGTACCCGCCGAGTGCGCCACCACCGTTCCAGTTCTGCAGCGAGTTGAACGCCTTGACGACGTTTGCACGCGTCGGGTTGTGGCCGCTCTGGATCAAGGCGTAGATCAGCATTTGCCCCGCTTCCCATGCGAGGAACCCGAAGCCGCTGGGTTGGTCGCCCGGCTCGTAGGTCTTGAGCTGTTGCTGGTACATCTGCACCATCGTCTGGTTCTCGTTTAGCGGGATGAACGGGAGCCCGACGATCAGGCCCTGGGCAGCCGACGCGCCTGCGACCTGGATCATGTCCGGTGTGTAGGCGTCGAACGTCGCGGCGACGTAGCCGGGGATGTACTGCTGTTGCTGCATTGCCTGGAGCATCTTGGCGTTGCCGGTCACGTCCATCGTGTCGATGACGCCGTTGCACCCGTGCTGCTGCATCGCCGCCACGTCGCTCTCGAGCGATGCCGAGGCGGGCGACACCGAGAAGTCCGTGTAGCAGACGGTGCCGCCCTCCGCCTGGTACACCTTCTCGAACTGCTCCGCCGCCTGCGCGCTGATCGCGATCGAATAGGCGAGGAACGCCATCTTCGTCGGCAGGTAGCCGGACTGCTTGGCCAGCCGGTAGACACCGTCGGAGATGTAGTAGGGGCCGCCCGGAGGCGTCTGGTTGCAGCTGCCACCGGCGGGCGACCAGTACGTGGGCGACTCGGACCGGTTGCAGTTGATGGCGAAGCCGACGTCGGGGACGTTGGCCGAGGTCATGTTGGGCACGCCGCCGTTGTCCCCGTCAGAGGTCGATCCCACGAACGCCAGCACCTTCGGGGCGAGGTCGGCGACGTCGGCCGCGTTGGTCGACGAGTTCTGCCCGTCGTCCTCCACGTCGAGCGCCAGCTTGCGCCCGCAGATGCCGCCCGCGGCGTTGACCGCGGCGAACAGGGCCTGGACCGCTTGAGGACCCTGGGGGAACGACCCGGTGAGCGGTCCGGTCATCCCGCTCACGTTGCCGAGGCTGATCGAGGTCGGCGTGACACCGGTGTCCGATGCCCCGTTGCCGGCCGTACCGGTGCAGAGCGCCGCCTCGGCTGCGGGGGAAAAGTTGAACCCGGCCGAGGTGGCGGTCGCGGAAGCGGCCGGCGGGCTCGTGGCGGCACCCCCCGCAGCGCCGGCGGTCCGAACGCCTGCGGAGCCGGAGCCGGCTGATCCGCCGGTGGCTCCCAGCGCCTGCGCAGGCGTGTTGCACGGAGCGGTCGACGTGGTCGTGCTGGGCGAGGTCGACCCCGACTTGCTCTTGGTTGCGGCGGCCGTCGTGGTGGTCGAGCCCGACGCCGCTGCCGCGGTCGTTGACGACGTGCACGGCACGGTCGTCGCGCTCCCGGCAGCCTGGCCGACCCCGTTCACGTCCGCGCCGCCCCCGCCAGCCCCGAGATATGGGGCGACCCGTGCCCCGCACGAAGTCGCTACCAGGGACAACACGACCACCCCGAGCAGTCCCGCCGATCTCTTCTTCACTACGTGTGCCCCCCGCACTCAGGTCCCCACCTAGGTAACTCCGCTACGG
>DATAYX010000003.1:0-14042 GCA_036272355.1 Acidimicrobiales bacterium | reverse complement strand
CGTGCCGCCGACGGTGCTCGAGCGCATCCTGGGCGCGGCGCATGCCGCCCCTTCCGTCGGCCACTCGCAGCCATGGCGCTTCATCGTCGTCCGCGACCGCACGACGCGGGACCATGCTGCGCTCTTGGCGGACCGCGAGTGGCACCGCCAAGCGGCGCACTTCGACGACACGTCTGCCCGCCACATGCTCGATCTTCAGCTGCACGGTATTCGCGACGCGCCGTTGGGCGTCGTCGTCTGTTGCGACCGCCGTACGGAGGCATCGGCGGTTCTCGGCCGGGCCACCTTCGTCGACGCCGACCTGTGGTCGTGCGCCGCGGCCATCGAGAACCTCTGGCTGGCGGCCCGGGTCGAAGGCATCGGCGTCGGCTGGGTGACCCTCTTCCGCCCCGAAGAGCTCGCCGCCCTGATCGGCCTGCCCGACGGCGTCGAGACCCTGGGGTGGCTGTGCCTCGGCTGGCCCGACGAACGGCCACCCGAACCGGGACTGCAGCGGGCCGGCTGGTCGACCCGCCAGCCGTTGTCCGAGGTCGTCCGCTACGACCGTTGGGACCCCGACGACGAGCACGCCCCGACGGCCCCCATTTCGCACCTGCGCGCGCCGGCACCCGACGACGTGGTGGGCGCCCGCGACGAGGGCGACGTCCTGCTCACGCCGCCCGGCTCGCTCGGGGTCCTCGACCGGGCCGTCGACCGTCTGCTGGCCGTCGGCCTCGGGCCGGACAGCCCGGTGACCGCCGTCATCGCGGCGGCGTCGCACCCCGTGACCCGTCACCGCGTCTCGACGTACGACGACACCGTGACGCACGAGGTCCTGGCGGCCACCGTCGCCGGGGACTCCCTCGGCGCGGTGGCGGCGCGCCGCGTCGGTGCGCACCTCGACTGCGTCGACGCCGGTGTCGACGGCGCAGCCGTGCCTGGTGCCGTCGCGTGCCGCCCGGCCGGTCCGCGGGGCGACCTCGCCGAGAGTGATGCGCTGTCTTCGTCCGACGTGGAGCGGCTCCTCTCGGCGGGCCGGCAGCACGGGAACCGGCTCGCCGATCACATCGTCGTCCTCGGCGAGGTCGGCATCGGCAACACGACGGTCGCGGCCGCGCTCGTGGCGGCGCGGCTCGCGTTGCAGGCGGACGACGCGGTCGGCCTCGGCGCCGGCGGCGACGCCGGCACGCTCGCTCGCAAGCGAGGGGTCGTGGAGGCCGCACTGGCGCGAGCGACCAACGCGCACGGGGACCTCGAGGACCCGAAAGTGGCGCTGGCAGCGCTCGGCGGCCCCGAGATCGCCTACCTGAGTGGTGTGACGCTGGGCGCGGCAGAGGCCGGGGCCCTCGTCGTGCTCGACGGGCTCGTCACGTCGGCCGCCGCGCTGATTGCGGTCGGGCTCGAGCCGGCGGTGGCGGCCTACCTCGTCGCCGGGCAGGAAAGCCGCGAGCAGGTGCACAGTGTCGTGAACCGGCACCTGGGACTGGAGCCGTTGCTCTCCTTGCGCTTGCGATCGGGCGAAGGGGTCGGTGGGCTCCTGGCCTCCCAGCTGTTGCGCAGCGCAGCAGGTCTTCGGGCCGAGACCGGGCGGGTAGCGGAACCCTCCTGAGGCCGGTCGGCCCTGAGCATCGGCTGCGGGCACGACGGACCTTGGGGCCGGGAGAAATCGCTATCGTCGCTCCATGACCGAGAGCGATTGGCGGGAAGCGATGATTTCTCGCATCCGCACGTTGATCGAGCAGGCCGACCCGGACGTCGTCGAGGAACAGAAATGGGCCAAGGCCTCGAACCCGGACGGGGTGCCGACCTGGTATCACGACGGTCTCATTTGCACGGGTGAGACGTACAAGAACCATGTCAAGGTGACCTTTGCCAGAGGCGGATCTCTGAAGGACCCCGCGGGCCTCTTCAAGGCCGGCACCGAAGGGGCCGTCCGCCGTGCGGTCGATCTCTACGAGGGCGACAAGCTCGACGAGAAAGCGTTCAAGGCGCTGTTCAAAGAGGCCATCGCGCTGAACAAGGAGAAAGCATCCGCCCGTAGCAAGTAAGCCGGCGCGGTGTACGTGCTGGTCGGGCTCCCCACGGGGGTTGTCCGAGCAGGGGGTCCCGACCCATCCCTCCTAGGCCCTGGGCCGTAATCACTCCAGACCCATGCGGAGAACCGACGCGGGAGGAGTTCGCTCATGAGACCAATCGATGCCGCCCGGACCCAGGCGTCCAGGCACGGATTCGTCAACCGCCGCCTCGTCGGCCGAGGTCTCGTCCCAGCGGCGGTCCTGGCGGGCTCGCTCGGCGCGACTGCAGCGGCCGGGGCGTCAACGCCGCAATCGATCGTCACGACCGCCAAGGTCGCCGGGCTCGGCACGATCCTCGAGGCATCGAACCGGCCCCTCTACGTGATGGCGAGCGACCCCAAGGGGCGCACCACCTGCACGGGTGGCTGCACGAGCATCTGGAAACCCTTGATCGTCACGGGCAAGCAGGCGCACCACCTGGGTCACGTGTCCGGCCTCGGCACGATCCACCGGTCCAACAAGCAGCTCCAGGTGGCCATCCACGGACACGCCCTCTATTGGTTCGTGAACGATCACTCCAAGTCGCGCGCGGTCGGGCAGGCCTTCTTGAACAATTGGTTCACGGTCAAGTCGAACGGGACGCTCAACCGCACGGCGAGCTCGGGAACGATCGTCACGGTGCCGCCCACCTCCCAGCCGGGATCGAGCCCGTCCGCTCCGAGCACGACGCGGCCGACGGCGGCACCTGCGAGCCCGGCACCGAGCACTCCGGCGCCGACCAGCCCGCCACCGACCGCACCTCCGACCACGTCGCCGCCGCCTCCGCCCACGACAACCCCGCCTCCTCCCCCTCCGACCACCACGACGACCACGTCGGGTGGTGGGGGCGGCGTCGGGTTCTGAGCAGCCGGGCTGAGCGGGCCGGGTCAGCTCACCACAGGCCCGGCACCAACCTCCAGCGGACCTTCCGGCAATAGGCCGGGTGCGCCGGGTTCTGCGCCAGGACCCGCTCCTCCGCGCGGATGCGTCCGACATCGCAGCCGATGGCCAGGAGCGCGACGAGGGCATTGCGCAGCGAGACGCTCTGCAGCAGGTAGCCGGCGAGCAGGAACACGTACGCCGCGTACACCGGGTGGCGGACGATCGCGTACGGGCCGCGGCTCACCAGGCCGCGGTCGGCTGCGGCGAAGCCGAACGATCGCCCGAGGGTCGTCAAGGACCACAGGGCGATGAGGACGCCGACGAGCTGGAGGGCCAGACCTGCGGAGTACCCCCACTGGGGATGGCCACCGTCGGGCCGGAGCAGGACCGGGCTGAACGTCCCACCGAAGGCGAGCAGCCAGTCGCCGAAGCGCAACGTCACCGCGCTCGCCGGACGGCGGACAAGATAGGCCACGACCACGATCACCTGTTGGGCGAAGAACAGGATGCCGATAGGACGATGGGTGTGCAGGTAGGCCGACAGCGTCACGTAGGCGAAATACGCGGCGCCCGCGGCACCCACGATGTTCGCCGAGATCCGGATGACCTGTTGGGTGCGCGGCGTCAGCGTGTGCTGGACGCGCGCGACGTCGGGCACGACGTCAGTCCCCGCCGTCGCCCTCTCGGGTCGGGCGCACGGCGGCGAGCCGTTGCCCGATCAGAGCGTCGAGGCTGAAGCGGCCGGCCCCGAGCAGCGCGACGACGAGCGCAAGGATGGCCAGGGCGAGGTTGAGCTGGTAGCCGGGAGGATTCACCGAGTTGTTGATGCCCGTCGCCCAGGTCACCGTGATCATCGCCATCACCATGTCGCCGACGAGCGCAAGGCCGGCCAGGCGGGCGCAGAAGCCCAGGGCCATGGCGATACCGCTCCCGAACTCCACCAGGCCGCCGAGCACCGCGAAGAAGCCGCCCGGATGGAGGTGCGCGACGTTCGACATGTACAGCGACGTCCCGTGGATCCCCGGACCGTTGAAGGCGCCGAAGAGCTTGCCGCCGCCGTAGTAGATGAAGATCCAGGCCAACCCGAGGCGGGCGGCCAACAGTCCGAGGTCCGCCGGCAGCGGCGACGAGCGGACGCTGAACACCCACTGCACCAGGCCACGTGCGCGTGTCACAGGGCTCGAGACGGTGGCGGTCGTCGTCGCCATCACGCCTGCGTCTTGGAGGAGGTGGGGGACGCGCTCCGGATGGTCGGAAGTTGCACGGGCTCGCGCATCGGGCGGAAGGGGCCGACGAGTTGCGCCGCCAACACCGCCAGGTGCCGGGGGCGCGGCCCCTCCTGCTCGACGGCCAGCGGCCGGCCCGGGATGCCCGTGTCGATCCGGACCGTCTCCGCCGTCGGGAAGACCGCTCGGTGGAAGAGCTGGTCCCAGATCGTCAGAGCGAAGCCCAGATTGACGTCCTGTGCACCGTCGAGCCGATGGTGGAGGCGGTGGTAGTTCGGGCTGACGAACACACGCCCCAACGGCCCGAAGGTGAGGTTGGTGTTGGAGTGCGCCATGGCCACCCAGACCCCGTAGAGGACCAGCAGCAACGCCGACACGGCGCCGTTACGGAGCAGGATGATGCCGGGCAGCAGGGCGAGCACGTACGAGATGTGCAGGAACGGGTGGGTGCGGAAGACGCTCAGCGCGTTCAGGTCCTCCTGGGAGTGGTGGAGCTCGTGGAATCGCCACAGCATCCGCACGCGATGGTTGGCCAGGTGCACGAACCAGTTGCACCCGTCCATCGCGACGAAGATCACGGCCACGGCCGCCCATCGCGGCACGACGCCCATCTTCGGCAGCACGAGCCACGGCATCGCCCGATTGAGCAGCTCGGCGAACGAGAGCGTGAGCGCGGTCACGAGCGGCGCGACGAGAGCGACGTTGAGCAGGGTGTAGAGGATGTCGTGGCGGTGTCCGCGCGCGACGAGCGGGCGGCGCTGCGCGGGCCGCACCCGCTCGAGGATCAGGATCGGGCCGATGAGGGCCAGAGTCAGGGGCCCGAGCACGATGATGCGCAGGGCGCTGACCGACCCGCCGTAGCTCGCGCCGCCCCAGTGGGTCGCCCATCCGAAGCCGATGAGGACGGCGGCTCCGGCCACCCAGAGGAGGGCAGGGAGATAGACGCGCGCGGCGAGGACCGACCGGACGCGGCCGAGCCGGCGCCGCCACGCCGGGACCTCGAGCGAGCTCGAGCTCCAGACGGGGACGACTACCACGGCCGCCGACCCCCAGGGGAGCCGTCGTCAAACCCGTGCATCAGAACCCAGCGCCCCCGGAGCCGGCGCTGCTCCCACCGGAGCTGCCGCTGGAGCTGCTGCCCGACCCGGCCGAGCCGGACGAGCCGGACGAACTCTTGGCCACGACCACGTCGGTCCACTTGCCCCACGTGTCAGTGATGTTGCCCTTCACCTTGCCCCGCACGTTGTCGAAGGCGAACCAGTAGACCGGCTGGCCGCCGTAGGTCACCTGCATGAGCCCCTTGGGCCCTGCCGTCGTCCCGAGTTTCGCACTCGACACGCCCTTGCCCGCCGTCGCGCCGCTCACGCCGGCCGGCACTGTCAGGGCGGGCCAGATCTTGAGGCACGCCGAACCGCAGGCGACAGCGCTCGGCTTGAGGAAGTAGAGCGGCTTCCCATTGGCGGTGAGGACCTTGGTCTTGCCGACGGTCATGACCGACACCGTGACCTGTTTGCCACTGGCGCCGGCGGTTCCTTCTGACAGTGCCGTTGCAGAGACGGTCCCGAGAGCGAGTGCAGCGGTCATCAACAGACATCCGAGCCAAGCGTGGGAGCTGGCCGCTGGACGGTGAGTGGTCTTCATCTGGGTTTCTCCTGGGATCTGACGGGCCGGTTCGCTGGATCCACTCCAGCGTCCTTACCCTGCCTCGTACAAATAGTCGTACGCACCAGGTACGGCAAGGGATTCCGGCGCGCACGGACGCCCAGGCCATCGAGCGCCTGGTCTAGGACGCTACCGGGCCCTCCCGCCTGGTCGGCCAATAGCATGAGTCGGATACGGGCGGAGAAGGGGAGAAAGGAGGCCTACAGGTGTCGACCGCGATCTTCTTGGCATTGATTGCGAGCTTCTGCACTGCCACCTCCTCGGTCTGCCAGCGCATCGGTGCCTCGACGGCGCCGACGGGCGAGAAGTTCTCCCTGAAGTTGCTTCTGTATCTGGCCCGCCAGCCCATCTGGCTGGCCGGGGTTGCGAGCCTGATCCTCGGCTTCGGGTTCCAGGTGGTCGCCCTGCACTTCGGCGGCCTCGCCCTCGTGCAGCCCATCTTCGCCACCGAGCTGCTCTTCGTGTTCGGCTACATGGCGCTGATCGGCCGGAAACGACTCTTGAAGACGGATTGGATGGCCGCCGTTGCCATGGCGGCCGGCCTGTCCGTGTTCTTGTTCACCGCGGCTCCTTCGGGCGGAAGGGTGCACCCGCCGGCGACCCTGTGGTGGCTTGCCGGCATCTCCGCCATCGGGCTCGCGGCATTGGTGACGGTGGCTGCCTACGTACCGTTGCGCCGGGGCGGACGCCCGTCGCCGGCGCGAAAGGCGGCAACCATCGGCATCGCCACCGGTGTGTCGTGGGGCTTCGTCGCGGCCGTCATCAAGGAGATGAGCACGCACAGGACGCTCGGCTCGGCGCTGTCGTCGTGGACGCCCTATGTGCTCATCTGCGTGGGAGGACTGTCGATGCTCCTCGCCGCCCACGCCCTCCAGGCCGGTCCGCTCGCTGCGTCCCAGCCCGGCTTCACCATCGTCGACCCGCTCGTGGCGAGCCTTCTCGGCGTGTTCCTATTCTCCGAGCACCTGCAGCTCCAACCCTCCGACCTCGTGGTCGAAGCGCTTGCACTGACCGCGCTGGTGTGGGGCGTCATCAAGCTCAGCCACAGCCGGCTGATCCACGGCGAAGATCCTGAGACCCTGGCACCCGAGCCGCCGGTGAATGTCAGGCTCAACGTCGACATGTGAACGACAAACCCGTACGCATGCTTCTTCGCCAGCCTAGAAGCGCCTGGCAATGATCGACCAACTGGCAATTCCCGATCTTGACGACGCAGAGCTCGCCCAACTGGAGTCGTACGGCACGCGCCGAGTCGCAGTTCCGGGGGAGTACCTCTACCGGGCCGGGGATGCCGGCTACGACTTCTATGTCGTGCTCTCGGGTCAGATCGAGATCGTCCTGAGCGTCGACGGCGAAGAGCAGGTCATCGTGCAGCACGGACCCGGACGGTTTCTCGGCGAGTTGAACTTGTTGACGGGCCTACGAGTCTTCGTGTCGGCCCGGGTGTCCGAGTCCAGCGAGCTTCTGCAGATCCCGGTCCAGGAATTCAGGCGCATCATCGCCACCCAGCCGCAGCTCAGCGACAAGATCCTGGTGACGTTCATGGCGCGCCGGAACGAGCTCCTGACCGGAGCCGGTGCGGCGACTCGGGTCATCGGATCTCGGTTCTCACCCGACGTGCTCCAGCTCCGCGAGTTCCTCTCGCGCACACGGATCCCCTACGAATGGCTCGATCCCGACGAGGATCCGCACGTGCGGGAGGTCCTCGAGCAGTTCGGCCTCGAGTCGTCGGACCTTCCCGTGGTCGTTTCGTCGGACAACGTTCTTCGGCACGCGACGCCGGGGTCGCTCGCACAGCACCTCGGCCTGACGGTCGATCGTCTTCCAGAGCGTTGCTTCGACCTCGTCATCGTCGGAGGTGGGCCCGCCGGGCTTGCCGCGGCCGTGTACGGGGCGTCGGAGGGCCTGCGGACCCTGGGCGTCGACATGGTCGCGCCGGGTGGTCAAGCAGGCACCAGTTCACGGATCGAAAACTATTTCGGGTTCCCGATCGGAATTTCCGGTGGAGAGCTCGCCCAGCGTGGTTTCGTGCAGGCAGAGAAATTTGGCGCGCAACTGACCACGCCTTGCGAAGCGGTGAGCCTGAAAGAGAGATCCGGCCACCTCATCGTCGAGCTCTCGGACGGGTCCGAGGTGGCCGGGCGAGCAGTGATAGCGGCGACCGGTGCCCACTATCGCAGGCTCGGGGTGGAACGGATCCGCGAGTTCGAGGCCAAGGGCCTGTACTACGCGGCAACAGAGCTCGAGGCGCGCCAGTGCGCCGGGAGCCCCGTGGTGGTTGTCGGCGGGGGAAACTCCGCCGGGCAGGCGGCGGTCTTCTTGGCGGACAAGGGAAGCTCGGTCACCGTCGTGATCCGGGGTGCGCACCTGAGCGCTGGCATGTCCGGCTATCTCGTCAGGCGACTGGAAAATCACCCGCGCATCGACGTGCTCACCCAGAGCCAGGTGGTGGCACTCGAGGGTGAGGAAGTCCTTGCCTCGGTCCAGATCGCAGGACCTGGAGGTCGGAGAGGCCGGCCGTGCTCAGCTCTCTTCTCTTTCATCGGTGCCGACCCGCTGTCCGGTTGGCTGTCCGGCTGTGCCGCTCTCGACGAACACGGATTCGTCCTCACTGACCGCTCGTTGGCCCAGGAGCTGTTGGACATCGACGGAGTCTGGACCGCGCTTGGCCGCGCGCCACTCCCGTACGAGACGAGCCACCCCGGGCTTTTTGCAGTGGGCGACGTGCGTTCCGGGTCCGCGAAACGTGTCGCCACTGCAGTCGGAGAAGGTTCCGCCGCAGTTCGAGCGATCCACGAATACCTTGCTTTCCCCGACGACGCCGTCCGACTCTCGACCAACGAGGCGGAAGTTACCTAGTCGTCAGTTCCCAAGGTGTCCCTGCCAGCGTAGGGTGCGACCCTCGGCACAATGTTCGAGTTGAAGCGAGGGGGCTGGAGAGGAACCGGAAGGAATGAGCACTGGCGGTTGCGCGATCACGGGGTGGGGTGCGGCGTTCCCACCCACCGTCGTCAGCAACGAGGATCTGAAGTCGATCTTCGACACGACGGACGAATGGATCGTTGAACGCTCCGGCATACGGAGCCGCCATGCCGCCACGGGACCCTTCGTCACGGAGCCCGCAGCCGCCGGTCCCGCACAGCTCGGAACGACCGCGACGCTGGCGGTCGAGTCCGGCCGCCAGGCGCTCGATACCGCAGGCGTCTTGCCGCACGACGTCGCCGTTCTGATCCTCTGTACGTCCACGCCAGACCTGGCGGTCCCCGCCACGTCTTCGGCCGTCGCCGGAGCGCTGGGGATCAGCGGCGGCGCCATGGATCTCAATGCGGCCTGCGCCGGCTTCACGTACGGGCTCATCACGGCGGCCGGCCTCATGTCGTCCGGGGCGGGTCCCGTGCTCCTGATCGGCGCCGAGACGCTGACCCGGGTGACCAACTGGAGCGACCGCACGAACGCGTTCCTCTTCGGCGACGGAGCGGGCGCGGTCGTCCTCGAACCCGTCGAGGGCCAGGGGTCGTTGCTCGGGTGGCACCTCGGAGTCGACGGCACTCTGGTCGAACTGCTCTACGCGGAGCACGGGTCCGGCATGGTGATGCGCGGGCAGGAGGTGTTCCGCAAGGCCATCCGCGCCACCACCGAATCGGCCACGGCCGCGCTCGAGCGGGCGCACGTCGACGCGTCGGAAATCGCCCTCTTCGTCCCCCACCAGGCGAACCAGCGCATCATGGACGCCGTCGCGGAGCGGCTCGGCATCCCCGGGGACCGGATCGCGTCGGTGATCGAGTGGACCGGGAACACGAGTTCCGCCTCCATCCCTCTCGCCCTCGTCGACGCGGCGGAGCGGGGCAGATTGCATGCGGGGGACCTCGTGCTCCTCTCCGGCTTCGGCGCCGGGATGACGTTCGCGTCCGCGGTCTGGCGCTGGGGGCCCCGAGCCGGGGCATAGACCGGAACACCCGGTTGTGTCTCCGGCGGATCGCCAGGAACACCCTGGTCCCGGGCCTGTGCGATCCGATGTTCGGAATTCGGCGTCCCGGGGCGATGTACATGGTGTGGGCACTTCGGACGCTGGCGCGCTTGTCGCGATCTACCGCCGGGCGCTCCCGCAGGTGTACGGCTACCTGCTGCCGCGCTGCGGCAGCGTGGTCGTCGCCGAGGACCTCACGGCGGAGGCCTTCATGGCCGCCGTCGCCGCCATGCAACAAGGCGCCGCACCGGACGTCACGGTCCCCTGGCTCATCGGCGTCGCACGCCACAAGCTCGTCGACCACTGGCGCCGGCAGGGGAGAGACGAGCGGAGCCGCACTGTGATGGGCCACGCCGACCAGGAACCCGAGGACCCGTGGGAGGAAACGGTCGACCGTGTCGCACTCCACGCCGCGCTTGCCGAGCTGAACGGCTCGCAACGGGCCGCACTGACCTTGCGCTACCTGGACGGCCTCCGTGTCGGGGACGTTGCCGAGCACCTCGGGCGCAGCGTGCACGCCACCGAGACCTTGCTCGTCCGGGCGAAGGCCGCCCTCCGCCGTTCGTATCGGAGGAGCCATGACGACTGACCCACTCGATGCGCTGTACCTCCCGGTCGTGCCGATCGAGCCGAGGCCCGAGTTCGCCGACGCGTTGTTGCGCCGCATCGAGGCCCGCCCGGGTCCCCTCGACCGCCAGACGGCCACGGTCCGTTACTTCGTCGCCGACCTCGATGCATCCGTCGACTTCTACTGCCGCCTGCTCGATTTCGAAGAGGAGCTGCGCCCTTCGCCCGTCTTCGCCATGCTCTACCGAGGGGACCTCCGCCTCCTTCTCAGCGTGCCGGGCGGCGCGGGAGCGGTGCACACCCTGCCCGACGGCACCGTGCCCCAACCGGGTGGTTGGAACCGCATGACCCTGCAGGTCGCCGACCTCGCCTCGACGGCGGACTCCCTCCGGAGGCACCGGGTGGTCTTCCGCCACGACATCGAAACCGGTGTCGCCGTGCGCACCCTCTTGGTGGAAGACCCCTCCGGCAACCCGGTGGAGTTGATCGAGCCCACTGCGGGCTATCACGAGAGGAGCACCCGATGAGCACCGTCAGTGTCCGTTACATCGTCGATGACGTCGACGAGGCACAAGCGTTCTACGTCCGGCACCTCGGTTTCCGAGTGGAGATGCACCCGAATCCTGTCTTCGCCATGTTGTCGCGCGGCGACCTCCGGCTTGTCCTCGTCGCGCCCGTCGGCCCGGACCATCCCGGTGGGGGATCGCGACCGATGCCCGACGGCACACCGCAGACACCGGGTGGGTGGAACCGGTTCATGCTGCAGGTTCCCGACGTGGATGTTTCCGCGGCGAACCTGCGGCGGGAAGGCGTCGCCTTCCGCTCGGACGTCGTCTCGGGCGTCGGGACCAAACAGGTGATGATCGAAGACCCTTCGGGCAACCCGATCGAGTTGTACGAACCCCTCCGGCCGGAGGCCCGCTTGCAGGACTCCTGAGTCCCCATGCAGGCCTGACGCCACGTTGGCGATCCGACCTTCATCTGAAAAACAGATAAGTGATATCGCTCTTAGCATGTTGACAGATGGGAAGCTGGAGGCCACCCTGGCTGTTGGAAGGGGTGATGAGACAAAGGAGTGACCATGCGCCTGTTCAGGGATGACCTCGAGGATGTCGAGCTGTTCGCCGAGGCCAACCGGGCGGAGCGCGCCGTCATCCGGCGTCACCTGACCCCCCTTTCCGTGGCAGCCGGCCGTGTGCTCGTGAAGGAGGGCGCGCGGGGCGATCAGTTCATGGTGCTCGTGGAAGGCAATGCCACGGTCAGCCAAGGCGGGCAGACCATCGCGACGTTGGAGCGGGGCGACCTTGTCGGCGAGATGGCGCTCCTCCAAGACGGCGGCTCGGACCGCCGCAACGCGACGGTCACCGCCAGCACCGATGCCGTGATCTACGTCGGCTCGCGGTCGGACTTCCGTCAGATCCTCCACGCGGTGCCTTCGGTGGCGCGCAAGGTGCGCCAGACAGCTGCCGACCGCACGCTCGCCCGAGCCGCCTGAACCCAACCCAGCGCCTCGGGGCGCATCGTCCAACCGCGCCTCGTCCCTGGCGACCAAAGCTACGGGACCGTAATGTCACGGCATGCAGACGCAAGAGCTCGCCGGAAAGGTCGCGATCGTGACCGGTGGGGCCGGCGGCATCGGCCGAGCCTCCTGCGAGACGCTGGCGGCGGAGGGCGCCAAGGTCGTCGTGGCGGACGTCGACGCTAACGCAGGGAAGGAACTCGCTGACGGCATCGGTGAGGCTGCGGCGTTCAAGCAGACCGACGTGAGCGACCTGGCCCAGGTGCAGGCGGCCGTCGACTTCGCCGTGGAGCGGTTCGGCGGACTGGACATCATGTTCAACAACGCGGGCATCGGGAGCCCGCTCAAGCGGTTCCTGCACGACGACCTCGAGGACTTCTCGCACATCATGAACGTGAACCTCTTCGGCGTCATCGCCGGCGCACAGCGTGCGGCGCGCTACATGAAGGACCACGGCGGCGGCTCCATCATCAACAACGCGTCGATCGCCGCCATCAACGCCGGGGCCGGGATGATCGCCTACCGGGCCTCCAAAGCGGCCATCGCCCATGCCACGAAGTGCATGGCCATCGACCTGGCGCCCTACGCCATCCGGGTCAATTGCCTGACGCCCGCCCACATCCGCACCGGGATCACGACCTACGACATGGGACCGGTCCTGCGCTACATGCAGCCGCTCGAACGAGAGGCACAACCCGAGGACGTCGCCAACGCCGTGGTCTTCCTCTCCAGCGACCGTGCCGCCCAGGTGACCGGCGTCATCTTGCCGATCGACGGCGGCACGACGGCGGGCCCGTCGTATGCGCAGACGAAGCTCATCATGTCGACGGCACGGCCGCCAGAAGGGTCGGACCGACCGCCCTCGTAGTGCCACTCGAACCGGTGATGCTCAGCCGGCGGGTGCGAGCTCCAAATGCAGCTTTTGCAGACCCCGGAGGAAGAACGTCGGGAGGTACTCGTAGGTCCGTGCGCCCGCCGGGCCATGCTCCTTCTCGGAGATGGTGATGTCGGCGGCGCGGTCGAGGAACCGGTTGACCGTCACCTTGCCTTCCGCCCGGGCCAGCGGCGCTCCCGCACAGGTGTGGATACCGAATCCGAAGGCGATGTGCTGCCGGGCATTGGGCCGGTTGATGTCGAACTCGTAGGGGTTCTCGAACATCCGCGGGTCGCGGTTGCAGGCGCCGGGGACGAGCATCAGGCTGCTGCCGGCCGGGATCTCCACCCCACCGAGCTCGGTCCGGACCCGCGCCATCCGGAACTGCGTGCGGAGCGGGCTCTCGAGGCGCAGCGTCTCCTCGATGAAGTTCGGAATCAGGTCCCGGTCCTCGCGCACCAGTTTCTGCAGGTCGGGTCGCTCGCCGAGCATCCGCAAGGTGAAGGAGAGCAACCGCACGGTGGTCTCCTGTCCACCTGCGAAGAGGTTGGCCGCGATCAGCGCCGCGTCCTTCACTTCGGGGGTCGAACCGTCCGGGAACGTCGCCGTGGCGAGCCCGCTCAAAACGTCGCTCCCCGGATTCTGACGGCGATCCTCGATGTAACCGGTGAAGCGCTCATAGAGAAATTCGAGCGGTTTGTGTGTGACCGCTTCATGCGTCGTCGACAACTGCTCGCGGAAGAGAGAGTGATCTGATTCGGGCACGCCCTCGAGGTCGGCGATGACCGTCAGGGTGAAGGGCTCCGCGTAGGAGCCGACCATCTCGCAGGCCCCGGTGTCGAGGAAGCCCTCGATGAGATGGTCTGCGTACTGCCACATGAAGTCCTCGTTCTCCTTGAGGCGCTTCGGCGTGATGAGCCGCATGAGGAGGTGCCGATGGGCCGTGTGGTTCGGCGGGTCGAAGGAGGGGAGCTGGTCGCTGAAGGGGAGCTCGTGGCGGTACCGCACGATGAAGTCGGTGACGTCATCGCCCTCCATGGGGGCGGAGAACTTCACGAACGATCCGCAGACCACATTGCAGGAGGAGAACGTCCCCGAGGCCAGCTCATTCTCAGGGAACGTCGCGGGGTCGCTGTAGATCGTCATCGCCTCGGGGTGGCCGGTGACGATGTACATCCCGAAGTTGGGCTCCTGCCAGACGGGACCCTGCTGCCGCACCCAATCGAAATAGGGATACGGATCATCTTGCAGCGATCGGTCCGTGAAGAAATTGGCGCTCTCGAACTGACTCATGTCTCTCCCTGATCTCCCT
>DATAYX010000002.1:0-8845 GCA_036272355.1 Acidimicrobiales bacterium | reverse complement strand
GGCATCCTCGCCGAGCGCGCGCTTCCACTGGCCGCCCTCGGTCATGAGGCAACCAATGACCACGGGTTCGGCATCCATGCGGCGGACGAGTCGCAGCGCCGAGGACAGCGATGCCCCGGTGGAGATCACGTCGTCGACGATGGCGACCCGACGACCGCGCACGGCTTCGACCCGAGCTGGATCCATCCGAAGTCGCTGGGGTTTGTCGGTCGTGATGGAGAAGACGGGCTCGGCCCAGGTCTCGCCGAGGTGGATCTTGGGCGTCTTGTGCAAGATGACGTAGTCGTCGAGGCCGAGCGCGCGACTTGCCTCGATTGCGATCGGGATCCCCATCGTCGCGACGGAGACGACGATCTCCGGCTGGGCCGATCGCATCTTCTCGGCCAGCTCGCGGCCCGCCGTCTCCGCGAAGGCAACCCCGAGGTCCACGCAGATCAAGAGTGCGATCGTGAGTTCGTCAGAAAGGGCGACGAGAGGAAGATCCACGGTCTGGCTCCCGACCGTGGTCGTGTAGGTGCGAGCGGTGGTCGTGGACATGGCTCTCGAGGAGCTTAGGTCCGATACGCCTCAGGGCGATGCCTCGGCACATCAGTGGCGCGGCGATGGCTGGCCTGCAAATCTCGTGGCGAGGAAAGGGGCGCCATTGGAGGTGACGAAGCGGTCGACGGGACCCTCCCGCGGTCCCTTCGATCCCCGGCTGCTCCACTACGCGCGGGCGACGCGTGCGTACCTGATGCTCTCGGTCGGCGTCGGTGGCGCGACCGCGGTCTTGGTGATCGCGCAGGCGTGGCTGATCGCAACCGTGGTGGCCGACGCGTTCTTGGGGCACCGAGACGCCTCATCGCTCCGCGGGCCGCTGATCGCGCTGCTCGCCGTCGTCGTCGGGCGGGCGCTCCTCGCCTGGGCGACTGAGCGAGCCGCCTTCCGGGCCTCGGCCGCAGCAAAGTCGGACCTACGCCAGGCCGCTGTGGCGAAGATCGCTTCGCTCGGGCCCGCAGGGCTGGAGCGGCGCGACACGGGGCAGCTGACAGTCCTCCTGACGACCGGGATCGATGCCCTCGACGGCTACTTCTCCCGCTATCTGCCCCAGGTGTTCCTGGCGGTCATCGTGCCCGTCGCCATCATCGCCGTGGTGGCCGGTGCGGACTGGGTCAGCGCCGCGTTGATCGCGGTCAGCGTCCCACTGATCCCGCTCTTCATGGCGCTCGTCGGGGCGACCACCCGAGACCGCACGGCGAAGCGGATGCGCGCGCTCTCGAAGCTGGCCGGGCACTTCCTCGACGTCGTGGCCGGGCTCCCGACGCTCAAGGTGTTCGGCCGGGCCAAGGCGCAGGCCCGCTCCATCGCAGAGGTGACGAACCGCTACCGCTCGGCCACGATGGCGACCCTGCGCCTGACGTTCTTGTCCTCGCTCGTTCTCGAGCTCCTGGCTACCGTGTCCGTCGCGCTCGTCGCGGTGGCGGTGGGCCTGCGGCTCTTGGGCGGGAGCATGGGCTTTCACGACGCTCTCTTCGTGCTGGTGCTGGCGCCAGAGGCCTACCTCCCCCTTCGGGCGCTGGGCACCCATTTCCATGCGAGCGCCGATGGATTGAAAGCGGCCGAGGACATCTTCGAGCTTTTGGAAGAACCGGACGGCGATCGCACGCGGGACGGCCGCGTGCGCGCGGACGGGACGGGGATCGTCATCCGAGGGCTGGAGGTGACGTATCCCGGGCGACGGCTGCCCGCGGTGCACGACTTCGACCTCGTCGTTGAGCCTGGGGAGACCGTGGCACTCGCCGGGCCCAGCGGATGCGGCAAGACCACGGTGCTTTCTGTCCTGCTCGGGCTGCGTCGGCCCGATGCTGGCGCCGTGCGCCTGGGCGGCGTCGACCTGTCCAACCTCGACCTGGACGACTGGCGTCGCCATGTCGCCTGGGTGCCGCAACGGCCGCATCTCTTCGCGCGCACCGTGGCGGAGAACATCCGGTTGGGACGTCCCGATGCGAGCGACGCGCATGTCGCGGCCGCGCTCGACGCCGCCGGCCTGACAGAGGTTGTCCGCCGGCTCCCGCATGGGGCCGACACCCGGCTGGGCGAGGGCGGCGCCGGACTGTCGGCGGGCGAACGGCAACGCCTCGCCCTGGCCCGCGCGTTCGTGCGGAACGCGCCGCTCCTGGTGCTCGACGAGCCGACGGCAAGCCTCGACAGCGGGACCGAGGCCGATGTCCTCGGCGCCATCCGCGAGCTGTCGTTCGGCCGGACGGCCCTCATCGTCGCCCACCGTCCTGCGCTGGCGGCACTGGCGGACCGGGTGGTCGAACTGCCGTCACCGCCGGTGCCCACTGCCCCGCTCGCCGGCCGAGATGAGGGAGGTACATGAGCGAGCAGCCCGCCTCGACGCTGCGCACCCTCTCCGTCGCGCGGCCGGCACGCCGGCGTCTCGCATCCGCCTCGCTGCTGGGAGCGGGGGCCATCGGCGCCTCGATCGCGCTCATGGCGACCTCGGCCTGGCTGATCTCGCGTGCCGCGCAGCACCCGGCCGAGGCCTCGCTGACGCTGGCCATCGTCGGCGTCCAGTTCTTCGGGCTGTCGCGCGGCTTCCTTCGCTACGCGGAAAGGCTCGTCGGCCACGACGCGGCGCTACGGGGCCTGGCCGAACTGCGCGTCCGCGTCTACGAACGCCTCGAGGCCGCGGCGCCGGCAGGACTTCCGTTCTTCCGGCGCGGTGACCTCGTGGCGCGGGTCGTCCACGACGTGGACTCCCTCCAAGACGTCGCGCTGCGGGTGATCGAACCCTTTGCGGTGGCAGCGCTTGTCGGGACGGTCACGGTCGGAGCCATGTGGTGGGTTCTGCCGCAGGCCGGAGTCGTGCTCTTCGTCGCGCTGGCCCTCTCGGCCGCGGTGGTGCCTTGGCTGGCGGGAAGACTGGCCAGGCGGGAGGAGGCCAAGCAGGCAACGGTACGGGGCGACCTGTCCGCGGAGGTGGTCGATCTGGTCAGTGGCGCGCCCGAACTTGTCGTGATGGGCGGAACCGACGCACAGCTCGGCCGGATCGCCCAGGTCGACGGTCATCTGCGCGCCCTGTCGCGTCGCGGCGCGGGGACGGCGGGGATCGGGCTCGCCCTGACGACCGCCCTGGCCGGCGTGGCGAGCTGGGGCGCGCTGACGCTCGGTGTGCGGGCGGCACACGGCGGATCGTTGAACGGGGCCCTCCTCGCGGTCCTCGCTCTCGTGCCGCTGGCCGCGGTCGAGCTCGTCTCCCCCCTGCCCGCCGCCGCCCAGGCTCTGCAGCGCTCACGGGTCGCCGCGGGACGCGTGTTCGATGCCATGGACGCGGCTGCGGTCGTCAGTGACCCGCACCGCCCCGTGCCCTTGGAGCCAGGGCCGCACACGGTGGAAATGCGTTCGGTGTGGGCCTCGTACCCCGGCGCCGGACGAGCCGCGCTGCGCGGCGCCGACCTGTCCCTCCGTCCCGGGCGCCGAGTCGCCCTCGTCGGACCGAGCGGCGCGGGCAAGTCGACGCTCGCCGACGTCCTGGTGCGCTTCCTGCCCGCCGACTCCGGCGATGCAGTGCTGGACGGCGTGCCGATGGAGCGCTTCGCGGCCGACGATGTGCGCCGCGTCGTCGGCCTCGTCGAGCAACGACCGCACCTGTTCGACACCACCCTCGCCGAGAACCTTCGGATCGGGCGCCGGTCGGCCGAGGACGCCGAGCTTGCGCAGGTCCTCGCACGCGTCGGGCTCCGGCCCTGGTTGGATGGTCTTCCCGATGGCCTGGCGACCGAGGTCGGCCCGATGGGCGCGCGCCTTTCGGGCGGCCAGCGCCAACGGGTGGCCGTCGCCCGCGCCCTGCTGGCCGACTTTCCGGTCCTGCTGCTCGACGAACCGGCGGAGCATCTCGAGCCGGCCGCCGCCGACGCGCTCACGGCCGACCTCCTCGACGTGACCGAGGGCCGCGCCGCACTCCTCATCACCCACCGGCTTTCCGGCCTCCATCGGGTCGACGAGATCGTCGTTCTCGACCAGGGCGCCGTCGTCGAACGAGGCACCCACGACGAGCTCCTGGCAGCGGGGGGCTGTTACGCGGCGATGTGGTGGGAGGAGCGGTTGGGCGATCAGCTTTCTGCGGGCGCACGCATCGAAACCGGGGAACAGTCACCGTCCGAGCCCGACTCAGAGCCGACCCCGTCGGTCAACGAAGGAGGCGAAACCGCATGAGCCTGGATCTGGCCCGATGGCAGTTCGCCAGCACGAGCATCTACCACTTCCTGTTCGTGCCGGTCACCATCGGCCTGGCGTTCCTCGTCGCCTTGCTCGAGACGGGCTGGTACCGCAACGGTGACGCCGTCTACCTGCGTCTGGCTCGCTTCTTCGGGGCCCTTCTTCTCATCAACGTCGCCATCGCCGTCGTCACCGGCCTCATCCAGGAGTTCGAGTTCGGGATGAACTGGTCGGTCTTCTCGCGCCTCGTGGGCAACGTCTTCGGCGGTCCGTTGGCATTCGAGGGCCTGGTCGCCTTCTTCCTCGAGTCCACCTTCCTCGGGCTGTGGATCTTCGGGTGGAACCGCCTGTCGAAGAAGACACACCTGGCGTGCATCTGGCTGGTGTCGGCCGGCACCGTGATTTCGGCCGTGTTCATCATGGCGGCCAACTCCTGGATGCAGCACCCTGTTGGTTACAAGCTGAACAGCGCGAAACAGCCGGAACTGAACAACTTCTTCGCGCTCTTCACGAACCCCGTGTTCCTCTGGGGCTTCACCCACGTGATCCTGGCTTCGCTCGTCACGGGCGCGCTGATCATGTTGGGCGTCTCGGCCTGGCACATCCGCCGACAAGGAGAGATCGATGCCTTCCGCCGCACGGCGGTCGTCTCGCTCGTCGTCCTGTTGTTGTCGACGCCGATCGCCCTGTTCGTCGGCAGTGAGCTCGGTGTCGTCGAGGGCACGTACCAGCCCATGAAGATCGCCGCGGCCGAGGCGCTGTGGACCACCTGTCCCAGCCACTGTGCGTTCTCGCTCTTTCAGATCGGTGGCGGCAACAACGACCACACCCCCACCCAGATCTTCCTGATCCCTGATCTGCTGTCCATCCTCGCCACCAACCACGTGGACGGTGAGGTGCAAGGCATGAGCGAGCTGAACGCCCAGTACCAGAAGGAGTACGGACCGGGGAACTACGTCCCGAACGTCTTCATCCAGTACTGGTCGATGCGGCTGATGGCGTACCTGGCCACCGTCGTCATGCTCTTCGCGCTGTGGGGTGCCTGGCTCCTGTACCGGCACCGGCTCGATCGCGCCCGTTGGTTCCTCCGCCTCGCACCCTGGGCCATCGTCCTGCCGTTCCTGATGAACACCGCGGGGTGGATGTTGACCGAGAACGGGCGGCAGCCCTGGATCGTCCAGGGCCTCATGAAAACGGCGCAGGGCGTCTCACCGTCGGTGTCGACGACGGACGTGTGGATCTCGCTCGTCGTCTTCTACTTGATCTTCATCGCCTTCGGGGTCGCCGACGCGTGGCTCATGATCCGCTTCAGCCGCAAGGAGCTCGACCACGACCCCATCGCCAAGCTCGTGCACGAAGACGCCGAGGCCGACGAAGACGAGCTCGAGCTCGTCTATTAGGTAGGCGCGCCAATGACACTCGGAGACCTCTGGTTCATCGTCACTGCGATCTTCTGGGTCGGCTTCTTCGTCCTCGAGGGGTTCGACTTCGGCGTCGGCATGCTCCATGCGATCGTCGGCCGCAACGACCTCGAGCGCAGGGTGGTGATCAACGCCATCGGACCGGTCTGGGACGGCAACGAGGTGTGGCTGATCGTCGCCGGCGCCGTGATCTTCTCTGCCTTCCCCGCCTGGTACGGCACGATGTTCTCGGCGTTGTACTTGGGGCTGGTGCTGGCTTTGGCGGCGCTGATCGTGCGCGGACTCACGTTCGAGTGGCAGCGCAAATTCGACGATCCGCGCTGGCGCGGCTTCTGGCGCTGGGGCCTGACCGTCTCGAGCGCCCTGATCCCGTTCCTGCTCGGCCTCGCCCTCGGCGACCTGTTGCATGGGCTCCCGATCAACAGCCAGCACGTGTACACCGGCGGCTTCTGGCACCTGTTCACGCCCTTCGGTATCTGGAGCGGGGTCACCTTCGTCGTGCTGTCACTGCTGTCCGGCTCGACGTTCCTCTCCCTCAAGACGACCGGCGAACTGCGGGAGAGGGCACAGCGCGCGGCGACGGCCATCGGTGTCGTCGCGGTCGTGGTCACCTTCGGCTTCATGACCTGGGTGCACGTCGGGCTCTCGACCGGGTTCGTGCCCGAACCGCTGGAGGCGCTGGCGCTGTTGGCCGTGATCGTGGCGGCCTGGACGGCCCGCGAGCGAGCGGAAGGGTGGGCGTTCATGGCCGCCTGCGTCGGCATCGGCGGCACGGTGGGCTCGCTCTTCAACGAATTGTTCCCGCGGGTCATGATCTCGAGCACCAACAGCGCGTACAACCTGACAGTGAACAACTCGGCGAGCCCGCCCTACACGCTGAAGGTGATGACCGTGACCGCGGCGATCTTCTTCCCGATCGTGCTCGTCTACCAGGCGTGGACGTACCGCGTCTTCCGACGACGGCTCGCGGTCCCGAAGACCGGGGACGAGCGGGCCGTGCCCTCGGAGTCCCGAGAACCGACGACCACCTGACCGGCTGCTGCCGAACCGCAGTGACCTTCGGCCCTAGAGGCGGAATCCGGGGTTCCCTAGCATCGGTGCCAGGTGGCCGAAGACGCTGGCAGTGACGCCGGGTGGTGCGTGTTCCCCCACGGCTGAGTATGGGTTCGTCCTGGGTGGCGGGAGCCGTTGCCCTCGGCGGCTTGGTCTCGTGGTCTGCGCCTTCCCCGGTCGATCGCCGTCGGCGTCTTCGGCCCCGCTTCTGACACCGCCGTCCGGGCTGGCGACGCCGCGACCCGCCCCCTCGCGGCCAACTACATTCGCCGGATGATCCTCGACAAGTTCCTCGTCACGGACCAGGTCGCCATCGTGACCGCGAGCGGGCGCGGCATCGGCGCCGCTGCCGCGGTCGCGCTGGCCGAGGCCGGGGCGGACGTCGTTCTGGCCGCCCGCACGGAGGAGCAACTGCGCGAGGTCGCCAAGAACGTGGAGGCGGCCGGACGGCGCGCCGTCGTCGTACCGGGCGACCTGACCGACTTCGACCTCATGGCCTCGCTGGCCGAGACCGCCGTCAACGAGTTCGGCCGGCTCGACATCGTCGTCAACAACATGGGCGGCACCATGCCCCGCCCCTTCCTCGACACCTCGCCGCGTTTCCTCGAAGAGGCCTTCCGCTTCAACGTCTCCGCCGGCCATGCGTTGCTCCGTGCGGCCGTGCCGAAGATGCTCGACGGCGACCATCCGGGTGGCGCGATCGTCAGCATCTCGTCGGTCATGGGACACGTCGCCGGCCGTGGCTATGTCGGCTACGGCACCGTGAAGGGCGCGGTCGAGCAGTACACCCGCCTGGCCTCTCGCGACCTGGCGCCACGGATCCGGGTGAACGCGATCGGCGTCGGGTCGACAGCGACCTCCGCCCTCGACATCGTCATGGCAACCGAAGAGTTGCGCACCGCCATGGAGGACGTCACGCCGCTCAAGCGCATCGGGCACGTCGAGGACATCGCCGCCGCCATCCTGTACCTGGTCTCACCGGCCGGTGCCTACGTGACGGGGAAGGTGATCGAGGTGGACGGCGGCCTGCAGTCGCCGAACCTCGAATTCCCGATCCCGGACCTCTAGCGGACCGCCGCTGGCGCGGACCGGACGATCAGGCGGTCCGGAAGCCGGCCTACTGGGCGGCGACGGCCAACGTTGCAGCTGCCGCGTCCGCCGTGGGCACGCCAGGCAGGTGCAGCGTCAGGCTGCCCGTGTCGCTGAACGTGCCCCCACCACCGTTCGGCGGGGCGAAGAACAATTGCAGCGGGTCACCGGCGCCACCGCACACGGTCCGTCCGGCACGCACCTCGGGCGGGTTCCCCGCCACCACCGTCGGGGCGTCGGGGCTCACACACAACGTCGCCTTGGCGAGGTCGGCGGCGCTCACCCCGGCGACGGACTGCAGCGACACGGTCGCGCGCCACCCGACGAGCGACCCGCGTGCGTCGACGACTGTCACGGTTGCGAGAGAGCCGGCCAGTTGCCCGCCGTTCCCCTGCCCGTGCGCCTTCGTGAACGAGACCGACTCACCGGTGGGGGTGACGGTCAGCGGGCCCGGAAGGATCGGCACCGCGAGGACCTGCTCGACGGAGTCCGCGCTCGGGCTCGTGTCGACAGGTGTACCGGTGTTCCCGGTCGTGCCTGTGCTGCCGTCCGTTGTTGAGATCGTCGAGCCGTCCGAGGCCGCCGCCTGGCCGTCGCCGTCCGTGTAGCTCACAGAGACGCTCGTCGGACCGCCCGACGCGGAATCGGCGCCTCGTGCGATGGCGCCACCCAAGAACAAGATTGGCGCCGTGATGCCAAGCGCCGTCGCAATTGCGCCCGCGCGCGCGCGTCGAGCCCTCTTCCCCTCCCCCATGCCGTTCTCTCGCCACGTCGGGATAGTGACTTAACGGCGGAATAGTGGATCTTTTGCGAAATTGTGGAACGGCGGATCCCGCGTGCCTCGTTGTGCGTCCGGTGTGGTGCAGAAGGGAGGCGCGGAAGGTTGCGACGGCGGTGCAGGCCGCCGGCGACGTCAGGTGACGACGAGACCGCGGCCTGTCACGAGCGGGAGGTCGAGCGCCGTCACCAGGCCCGGCGGGGCGGCGATGACCGCCGGGACGGCGTTGACCAGGCGCATGGCGGTCGCCTTCAACCCGGCGGTGTTGTGGTCGCCGTCGGTGCCCATCAGCTGCAGGTCG
>DATAYX010000001.1:0-4012 GCA_036272355.1 Acidimicrobiales bacterium | reverse complement strand
CCGGCGGTCACGGCCAGCTCTGTGAGAAAGAGCGTGTGGAGAGTGCTGTTCTGGTCGGTGATCGGCTGTGCGTTGATGGCCACGACGTTCGTCCCGGCGGGCTTGACCGCCCGGACGCGAAAGGTCGGACCGCCAGAAGTGCTCGAGCTAGCGCTGAAGTACGCAACCTGACTCCCATCAGGCTCGGTTGCGAAACCCGAGATCTGGGACGGAAGCACAGGCTTATACGCGTGCGAACCGATGTACGCCGGACACTGGAGCCCATTGACCACAGTTCCGCTCGAATTCACAAGCGCGCTGTAGTAGATCCCCGACACGTTGGGACCACCGTTGTCGCCATCGGGGCTGCCGCCGGGCCCTCCTCCTCCGCCGGCACCGCTGTCGCCAGTGAACGGATTGAGCATCCGGCCGTTCTGCTGCGGCGATTGGCAGGCCAACGTATTGGTCACGACATTGATCGGAACGCCCGGTCTGTGCTGGGCCAGCTCCTGGTCGACCTGGTTGTACAGGGAATTGCGCAAGGCCGAATACGTGGCGAAGTCCGCCACGATCAACGCCGCGATCGAGATCAGCCCGACCGCAACAAGGAGGCGCAGCCGCAGAGACACTCAGGCCGCTCCGTTGGAAACCTCCGGCTCGCGCAGGGTGTAACCGACGAGGCGGATCGTGTGGATGAGCGGAGGGCCGAACTTCTCGAGCTTCTTGCGCAAATAGCTGACGTACGTCTCGACGACGTTGCCGTCCCCGCCGAAGTCGTAGTGCCAAACGTGATCGAGGATCTGCGCCTTGGACAGTACGTGGCGCGGGTTGAGCATGAAGTAGCGCAAGAGATTGAACTCGGTGGCGGTCAGGTTGATCGTGTTGCCGCCGCGCCGCACCTCGTGTGCGCTCTCATCGAGCTCGACGTCCGAGAAGCGCAGCACTCCGTCGTCCTCGGGCTCGTATCCGGTCCGGCGCAAGATGGCGTGCACGCGTGCGATGACCTCGGCCAGCGCAAAGGGCTTGGTCACGTAGTCGTCGCCGCCCACGGTGAGTCCAGCCAGCTTGTCCGAGAGTGTGTCGCGGGCCGTGAGGAAGAGGACCGGGACACGCACGCCGTCCTGGCGCAGGCGACGGGTCACCTCGAGCCCGTCGAGGTCGGGCAGCATCACGTCGAGGATGACGAGGTCCGGGGGGTCCTCCTGCGCCTGGGCCAGCGCCTTGCGCCCGGTCATCGCCTCGTCGACCGTGAATCCCTCGTAGCGCAACGACGTCGCCACGGCATCGACGATCGAGGGCTCGTCGTCGACCACCAGAACACGGGGTCCGTTGTCGATCTTCACTTGGACATACCTCCCTGCCGATCAGGCTCGCGCCCCTGACTCCCGTCCCAGTGTGACCCGGCTGTGGGCCTCCTGTGAGCGCGCCCCGCCCGGGCCCGGGTTCAGGCGGGAGGGGCGTCCAGTGCCCGTCGGAGCAGGTCAAGAGCCGAAATGGCCCCGTACTGGCGCACCCGCTCCCGGTCTCCTGGCACCCGCAGCTGGCGGGTCTCGGTCGGCCGGTCGGGCAGGGTGAGGCCGACGAAGATGTTCCCGGGCGCAACGCCCTCCTGGTCGTCAGGCCCGGCGACGCCGGTGATCCCGAGGCCCACATCGGCGCCGACGACCTTCCGAACTCCCTCCGCCATGGCCGCCGCCGCCGCCTCGGTGACCACCGGGCCCCGCGGCACCCCCAGCACGTCGAACTTGACCTCCGAGTCGTAGGACACGACGCCACCGCGGAACCACGCGGACGTGCCCGGCACGTTGACGAGGCGGGACGCGATGAGGCCACCGGTGAGCGACTCGGCCACGGCGAGGTTCAGGCCGCTGGCGACGAGACGGTTCGCGACGGCAACCTCCATCGTCTCGTCATCGACGCCAAAGACGATGTCGCCGAGGCGCTCGACGATCGCGCGGCGCACCTGGGCCTCCTCCTTGTCGAGCAGCGCGGAGACGTCGCCGGACGTGCGGGCGCGGGCCGTGATACGCACCTTGATGCCCTCGATGCCCGAGGCGAGAAACGCGAGCGTCACGTCACTGGTGGCGTTGAGCGCGTCGACCCGGTCCTGGAGTGCCTCGGCGAGCCCCGACTCACTGGAGCCCCAGGTGCGCAACACGCGGCTCGCGATGACGCCCTGCTCGCCGGCCTCGTCCATGCGAGCGCGCAGATCCGGGAGGATGCCGCGCTCGAACATCTCCGCCATCTCGTAGGGGACGCCGGGGACGGCGTAGACGACCTTGTTGCCGACGGGGCAGATCAAGCCGGGAGCGGTCCCGGCCACCTGGGGGATGGGCGTGGCGCCCTGCGGGACGTCCGCCTGACGCGCGTTGTTGGCGGACATGCCGCGACCGCGGGCCTGGAAGAAGGATTCGATGCGGTCCACGATCTCCTGGTCGCGTACGAGGGGCACGTTCATCACCTCGGCGATGGCTTCGCGGGTGATGTCGTCCTGGGTCGGGCCGAGCCCGCCGCACATGATGACGCCGTCGCTGCGGGTGAGGGCGGTGCGCAGCGCCAGCACGATGCGGTCGTGGTTGTCCCCGACGGCCTGGTGGAAATGCGACGACACGCCGTTGGCGGCGAGGTTCTCGCCGAGCCAAGCGGAATTGGTGTCGGCGATCTGCCCGAGCAGCAGCTCGGTACCGACCGCCACGATCTCGATCCTCACGGCGAGTGACCTTACGATGCGGCGGGTTGCCGCAGGGCCCGGCGACCGTCGAGCAGGTACTCGGCCCCCGTGTAGAGCGTGAGCGCGCAGGCCAGCCAGATCATCGCGAGCTGCAGGCCGTGCTGGTGCGCCAGCGGCGGGATGATGCACACACCGACGGCGAGGTCCTGCACGAACGTCTTGAGCTTCGCCGTGTTGCGGGCGGGGATGGACACCCCGCGGCGGCCGACCCAGGAGCGGTAGCCCTGCATGCCGGCCTCGCGGGCGCAAATGAGACCGACCGGCAACCAGGGCAGGTGGCCCTGGGCGGCCAGCGTGATGAGCGCGCCGAGGACCACCGCCTTGTCGGCCAGCGGGTCGAGGAAGGCGCCCGAGCGGGTGGTGCCGTGGCGGCGGGCCATGTAGCCGTCGAGCCCGTCGCTGGCGGCGAGGAAGAAGCCGACGACGACGTTGACCCACGACGCGCCCCAGGCGAC
The DNA here is from genome assembly GCA_036272355.1 of Acidimicrobiales bacterium. GTDB lineage: Bacteria > Actinomycetota > Acidimicrobiia > Acidimicrobiales > RAAP-2 > Bog-473. The sequence goes on along the minus strand of DATAYX010000001.1, from coordinate 847 downwards.
GAGCATCAGCACGTAGACCGGGGCGGCGAGCAACCGGGCCACGGTGACGGCGTTGGCCGGGGTGACCAGCGCGCTCGGGCCGAACGTGTAGCCGGGGCGCTCGGGGGCGACTTCGCTCACTGGGCGGCTCCCGTTGCGGCGGGGGTGGCGACGGGCACGGCACGCAGGTCGGGCCCCTCCGCGCCGACCAGGGCAAGGTCGACAAGGTCGCCGACCGCCAGATCGTCGGGCACCTGCACGATGCCGTCGATCTCGGGTGCCTCGTGCACCGTGCGGCCGACGCCGGGCGCGTCGACGAGGACCCGGCGCGTCTGGCCGACGAGCGCGTCGCGCTTGGCGGCGGTGATGGCGTCCTGGAGCTCGGCGCACTCGCGCAGGCGTTCGAGCGCGAGCTCGGACGGGACCTGGTCGGACAGGCCGGCGGCGTGGGTGCCGTCCTCCTTGGAGAACGTGAAGAAGCCGGCCCAGTCGAGCTGGGCGGCGGCGAGGAACTCGAGGAGCAGGTCGTGGTCGCGCTCGGTCTCGCCGGGGTAGCCCAGGATGAACGACGAGCGGAAGGTGGCGGCCGGCTCGGCGGCGCGGATGTCGGCGATGCGGCGCAAGAAGCGCTCGCCGTCGCCCCAGCGGCGCATGCGGGCCAGGTGCGGGCGGGACACGTGCTGGAGGGAAAGGTCGAAGTAGGGCACGTTCGTATCGAGGACGGCGCCGATCAATTCGTCGGTGAGACCCGACGGGTACAGATAAAGCAGCCTCGTGCGTTCGACGTGTTGCGCGACGGCGCGGGTGAGGGCGGCGATGGGCGAGGGGCGTCCCTGTCTGGTGGCGCCGCTGGCGCGGCCGGGACCCG